>DATLAJ010000071.1 GCA_035527515.1 bacterium | reverse complement strand
ACGCAACGGGGAGGGGGATTGTGGCGGTATTCGCACCGTCAGGCTACGCCTGCGGCTACCCATGGTCTGCCCTTCGGGCAAGAGCTTCTGCCCTCCATCCGCGAGGCAGCCGCAACGTTCCGCGCTCCAATCTGATTGTCGAGAAGTTGGGCACAATCAGACCGGCTGAGATGAGCTCTCATGGTAGGGGCGGTTCACGAACCGCCCTTCTTATGATGTCTGCCAAACAAGTTTGGGGTAAATCGGGTTGCGTCAATAACATCGGGCGATTCGTGAATCGCCCCTACAACGGTTTCCGGCGCTATGATTGGCCGCACCCTCCATGCACATTACGCCCGCATCCTTTAGGGGTGCTGCCTGCTGCACCCTCCTTATGATTTGCCAAATGCAGATAGGACGGGGCAAGCACCGCCCCTACGACTCCACAACGACTTCTTGGACAGCCTCTCATATTGAGGGCGCCTTCAGTTGCAAGTTGAGGCATTATCGGTAGATTATACATCAATGCCGCGGAGACCATTTCGTAGGCGGCATCTTTATCGGCATTTGACGTGGTGGGCTGTTGGACGGAGAAGCCGAACGAGAGGGGACGCAAGCCGTGAAGGAGCTAAGGGCTGACGCGCTTGAGATTTTCGAGGCGGGACTCGCCGCAGTGGACGGGGGTGAGTCTGTGAGACGAGCGATTTCTCGCAAGGGAGGAGAGGTCCTGATTTCGGCCTTGGATGCCCAGGTCCGGGTCAACCTCGATGAGTATGAGCGGGTTCTCCTGGTCGGAGGCGGCAAGGCAGGGGCGTCTATGGCGGAGGCCTTGGTTGACGCGCTTGGCGAGGCGGCGATCTCGGCGGGTGCGATCACTGTCCCGCTTGGAAGCAAACAGCCCGACATTCCTGAGCGCATCGAGGTTTTCGAGGCAACGCATCCGCTGCCGAGCGATTCTGCGGTCGAGGCGGTGCGTCGTATGGTCGAGCTTGCAGAGGGGGCGATCGAGAGGGACCTCATTTTCTTTCTGCTATCTGGCGGTGGCTCTGCGATGCTGCCGCTTCCGGCAGGAGATATAACGCTTGCGGACAAGGTTGAGGCGACGAAGCAGCTTCTCGCGTCGGGCGCCACGATAGATGAGGTCAACGCGATAAGGAAGCACATCTCGGCGATCAAGGGCGGACAGTTCTTGAGGGCGGCGAACCCCGCGCGGGTCATCTCGCTCATCATCTCTGACGTGATCGGCGACCGGCTCGAGTCGGTGGGGTCGGGGCCAACGGTAAAGAACACGACGACGTTCGCCGATTGTGTCGAGATAGTGCGCCGCTACCGGCTTTCAAGAAAGCTGCCAGCATCGGTCTTGAAACGGCTGAGGGACGGGGCGCACGGGAAGTTCTCAGGGCCGGAGGACATTGAAGATGCGGTCTTTGAGAGGTGTGATAACGTTGTCGTCTCCAACAACGATGTTGCGCTCGCGGCTTGCCAAGGGGCCGCACAGTCGCTTGGGTACTCGACGGTCAACCTCGGCGCGAGGGTCTTTGGCGAGGCGCGGGAGGTGGCAAAGGTGATGGTGGGCATAGCCCAGTCGGCCCAGGCGCGCGCGTATCCGGCGAGTCCCCCGTGCTGCATCATCTCCGGAGGTGAGTTGACCGTTACCCTTACGGGTGACGGGCTCGGCGGTCGGAATCAGGAGTTCGCACTTGCGGCCGCGCTTCACCTGCGCGGGACAGACAGCATCGTGATACTGAGCGCCGGGACTGATGGGATTGACGGGTCGAGCGAGGCGGCGGGCGCGATCATAGACGGCAAAACAACTGCGCGCGGGGCCTACGAGGGGATGGATGCCGCCGATTATCTTGCCCGGAGCGACTCGTTCTCGTATCTTGACGCCATTGGTGATACGATAATAACTGGGCGGACTGGCACGAACGTGATGGACATCAGGCTTTTGATGGTGGACGTGTAGGGAGGGGTGTGGCGGCGGGCATGATGGGCGAAATACATTGTAGAGGCGGCTCGCGATACGCCCGTTGTATGTGTGGGTGATCTGTGAGAACAATCGACGTCAACCTAGCTGACAGGGCCTATCCGATAATTCTCGACTCAGGCTCTCTTGGCCAGATCGGGGATTTTCTGCGCGAGCGCTTTGAGGCGGACGCTCCTGTCGTTGTTATCACCGATGAGAACGTTGGCCGCATCTACACAGACAGCGTCGAGTGCGCAATCGCGGATGCGGGCTTTGATGTTTTAATTCATGTTATTGAGCCGGGGGAGACGTCCAAGCGACTCGAGACCGTGTCTCGCATATACGACTTCCTCATAAAGCACAAGACCCCGCGCGCGGGCATAATAGTTGCTCTAGGAGGGGGGGTTGTCGGCGACGTAGCATCGTTCGTCGCTTCCACATACAAGCGTGGTGTGCCCTACGTTGCGGTTCCGACTTCGCTGCTCGCACACGTTGATTCGAGCGTTGGTGGCAAGACGGGGATTCATCATGGCGGTGAGAAGAATGTCATCGGGACGTTCTATCAGCCTCGGCTGGTCCTCATCGACATTGATACCCTGAGGACGTTACCCACTCGTGAGCTACTTGCGGGGATGGCTGAGGTCGTCAAGTACGCGGTTGCCCTGGATGGGGAGCTCTTTTCGTTTCTTGAGAGCAGCTATCAGAAGGTACTTCGCCTGAAACCGGGGCCGCTTCTTCATGTTATCGGCCGCTGCTGCGAGCTCAAGGCCGGGCTCGTTGAGCAGGATGAGTTCGATGAGGGGCCGAGGCACGTGTTGAACTACGGGCACACGATAGCCCATGCGCTCGAGGCATCGACAGGCTTCAGGGTGTTTTTGCACGGTGAGGCGGTCAGCATAGGGGTGGTGGCTGCCGCGAAGGTGTCTCGTGCGGTCGGGAGATGCTCGGATGAGGACGTTCGGCGCCAGGAGCGGCTCTTGAGGGCTATCGGCCTTCCCACAAGGCTCGATAAGGCGGCAATACCGAGGCTAATCGATCATCTATACGCCGATAAGAAGCTTGTGGCGGACAAAATCCGCCTCGTCGTATGCACCGGCATTGGCTCTGCTGACCTCTGGCCCGTTGCCCCCGAGGAGCTGGTGAGGCATCTGTCGGCGCTTTGATTCGAGCGAGATGAGCGGTGTTCATCAACTCTCCTTTCCTCCAATTCTTCTCTTCATCCTTCCGCCTTCATCCTTCATCCTTCCGCCTTCATCCTTCCGCCTTCATCCTTATGTGTGCTACCCCTTCACAACGGCGAGTGGCCTCAATCTGGCCACCTTGCGCGAGATGCCTGTCTCGTGAACCACGCGGACGACCTCGTCGATGTCCTTGTAGGCGGCGGGCATCTCCTCAGCGAGCGTTCTGCGGGATGCGGCGCGAACAATGATGCCCAGCTCTGCTAGCTCGTGGTCGATCTGTCTGCCCCTCGCATGCTTGATCGCCTGGTGCCTGCTCATGACCCGCCCGGCCCCGTGGCAGGTGCTGCCGAAGGTCTCTCGCATTGCTGTGTCAGTTCCGACAAGGACGTAGGAGGCCGTGCCCATGTCGCCAGGGATGAGGACCGGCTGCCCGACGGGGCGGTAGGGTTCGGGAAGCTCGGGATGGCCGGGTGGGAAGGCCCGTGTGGCGCCCTTGCGGTGGACCATGAGCGTGGTTACCTGGCCGTCGATCTCGTGGCTCTCGCGTTTTAGGATATTGTGCGCCACGTCATAGACCAGCGAGAGCCCGTGTTGGGCGGGGCCGATGCCCAGCGCATGCTCAAAGGCCTCAATCGCCCAGCAGCCCAAGCACTGCCGATTGGCCCAGGCGTAGTTCGCGGCGCAGCTCATCGCCTCGATGTATTCCTTCCCCTCGGGCGAGTCGGTTGGGGCGCAGACGAGCTGTCGGTCGGGGATGTCGATTCCGAACTTCGGGAAAGCGTTTGCCAGCGAGGCGAGAGCGTCCGTGCAGACCTGATGGCCGAAGCCGCGTGAGCCTGAATGGACCATCACCGTAACCTGGTCCCTGAAGAGCCCGAACGCCTCGGCCGTGGTTTGATCGAAGACCTCCTCAACGAACTGCACCTCGACGAAATGGTTGCCCGCGCCCAGGGTGCCAATTTGCTGAAGCCCCCGCTGGTAGGCTTTCGTGCTGATGACGTCGGGATTGGCGCTCTCCAGTCGGCCACTTGCCTCGGTGCGCTCGAGGTCGGAAGCGGCCCCATAGCCCTGGGCGACAGCCCATCCAGCCCCGTTGCGGAGAACGTCGGCGAGCTTGGTAGGGGAGAGCTTGATCTTGCCTCGGCAGCCGACCCCGCAGGGGATGCGCTCAAACAGTGCGTTGGCGATCCTCTGCAAGTGGGGCCTCACGTCCGACACCGTGAGCTTGCTTGCCAGAAGACGCACGCCGCAGTTGATGTCGTAGCCGACCCCGCCCGGGGTCACAACGCCCGTTTCCTCCAGCGTCGCCACGACCCCGCCAATTGGCAGGCCGTAGCCATAGTGAATGTCGGGCATCGCGTAGGATGCAACGACGATTCCCGGCAGTGAGGCCGCGTTTGCGATTTGGTCGAGCGGGTCCGCTCCCTCGGCCCGTCCCTGAAGCAGCCGCTTGCTGGCGAAGACTATGCCGTCAACCCTCATACAAGGCTTGTAGCTTCTGGGCAGGCGCCATTTGAAGGGGCTTATTCTCTCGAGCTGAGCCAGATCAACCATTCTGGCCCTCGCACGGATGTTCCCAAACGATCTGATAGCCGTTGAAGACCGGTCCATCGGTGCAGACCCTCTTGTATGTAGTGGGGCCTTCCTGAGGGCCATCATCCTCGGAAGGGAGCGCTCCCTCTCGGACCTTAACCGCACATCCCAGGCAAGTCCCAACGCCGCACGCCATCCGTTCTTCAAGAAGCACAAGTAGGCGTTGGACGTGGTTGTGCCTTGCGATGGTAGTAAGCGCTTCAAGCATCGGGCGGGGTCCGCAGCCGACGAGGGTGGTCTCGGCAGGATACGTCGGGTTAGCCTGGAAGAGTCGCTCGACCAGGTCGCACGCGGTCCCACAGAAGGCGCCCTGATCGCCTGGGTACATCGAGGCGACAATGGAGGGCATGAAGTTGTCAAAGAGCCGTGAGACGACGAGCCTAAGTGGTTCCGTGGTCTTGGGTAGCGCCCAGCGATAGACTGGGGGAACCTCGGTCAATGAAAGGCGCACAGGGCTTTGGCCGCGGTTATTCACGCCGAGCACTGTCAGCGGGCGCAGAGGGCTTGTGCTGAGTGCCTTGGCGAGGAAGTTGACGCCGGCGAGGCCGATCCCTCCTGCGACGAGCAGCGTGCGTTTCCAGCCGTCGGCGTTGAAGCCATTGCCGAGCGGCCCCAGGAACCGCAGACGGTCACCCGGTCGAACCATCGACAAGTGCAACGTGCCCCGTCCGACAGTCTTGAAAAGAAGCGTTACATGCGCAGGCTCGTTCTTTGACCGGGGAGCGTAGTCGAAGATGCTCATCGGCCGGGGTAGCATTGTCCTGTCGCCAACCGGCTCGATCAGGAAACGTGCGAGATGGCCGCCGTGCAGGCGTTCGTGTGGCGGGAGGAAATCGTCGGAGTTGGGCTGGGAAGAGACGAGAATGAACTGGCCAGGTATGGGGTCGGGGAAATCAGACGGCATCCTAAGGACCAGTCGGTTGAAGCTGCCGCGAGGTTTGATGCGTTGCACAGTGCATTCGCCCGCAAGAATGCCCTGGGTGCTCTCCTCAGACAACTCTGCCGTCGATCATCCTGATTTGGCCGGAGGTTATCGTGCACACCGGCGCACCTTGGAGCGACCAGCCGGCGAATGGGCAGTTGCGCCCCTTTGAGTAGAACTTGGCAGGGTCGATAGTGACTTTTTTTGCGGTGTCAATGATAGTGATGTCAGCATCAGACCCTCTCAATAACCTCCCCTTTTTCAGGCCGATCGCATCCGCCGGACCGGTCGTTAGTTTTTGGATGAGCAGCGCGAGCGGGACACGTTTCGTGGCGACAAGCCGGTCCAGACAAACAGGTATGGCGCTCTCCAGACCGATTATCCCGAATGGTGCCGCGATGTAATCTTGCTCCTTGTCGGTTGTCGTGTGAGGCGCATGGTCGGTCGCAATGGCGTCTATCGTGCCGTCCAAAAGGCCTTCTATCAGTGCATCTACGTCATCCTGCGTCCTGAGCGGCGGATTGACCTTCGTGCTAGTGTCGTAATCGGACTTCTCCACCGCCTCGTCCGTGAGGGCGAGGTGATGCGGCGTGGTCTCCGCGGTGACCTTTATTCCGGCCTTCTTGGCCTGTCTAATCAGCTCAACTGACTCCTTCGTTGAGACGTGCATTATGTGGACTGGCACGCCGGTCAGTGCGGAGAGTGAGATGTCTCGATAGACCATGCTGGTCTCCGCCTGAGGCGGTATTGGGGGGAGGCCGAGCCTGGTTGACACGAAGCCCTCGTGCATAACGCCGCCGGCAGACAACGTCGTGTCCTCGCTGTGCGAGAGCACGCGGACCTTGAAATCGCTCGCATACTCGAGCGCATGGCGCATCATCATGCTGTTTGAGACGCAATTCCCGTCATCCGTTACGGCCACGATCCCCGCCTCGGCCATTTCGCCAATTTCTGCGAGCGACTCTCCCTTTCTATCGCGGGTGATTGCTCCCGCCGGGAAGATGTGGACAAGGCCGCTTCTGGCGGCTTGCTGAAGGATGAACAGCGTCGTTGATTGGTTGTCATTGGCGGGGAAGGTGTTCGGCATAGTTATGACAGACGTGAAGCCGCCCGCGGCGGCCGCCATCATGCCCGTCTTGATGGTCTCGGCATCCTCGCGTCCCGGCTCGCGGAAGTGGACGTGGATGTCGATGAGGCCCGGAGTTATGATGAGTCCGTGCGCGTCGATGACGATCCTGTCGCTTTTTTTGAGCGCCCTTGGGCCTTTTTTGCCTGGGCGGATGAGCAAGGCGTCTCTGAGTGGGATGGGCTTTTTTGAGATTTTCTTGATGAGCCCGTCCTCGACAAGAATGCTTCCCACGTAATCGATATTATCGCCCGGGGAGATTATCCTGCCGCCGCTAATCACTAACTTCATAGATGCTCCTTCCGCCAAGCAGCAAGAGAAGAACAGCCATTCTGATCGAGACGCCGTTGGCCACCTGGTCAAGTATCACCGAGAATGGGCCATCGGCGACTTCGGGGTCGATCTCAACGCCGCGGTTTATCGGGCCGGGGTGCATAATGATGCAGTCTTTTTTAAGGTATTTCAGGTGTTCTAGCTTGAGCCCGAAGTAACGGTTGTATTCCCTGAGTGATGGGAACCTCGTGGCAGCATCGCGCTCGGTCTGTATGCGGAGAAGCATGACGACATCCTTGTCCTTGATGGCATCTTTGAGGCTAGGTGCGACCTTGACCCCGAGCCTGGTCACATCGAACGGGAGCATGGTCTTGGGGGCCATGACCGTAACCTCCGCCCCCATCTTGGTTAAGCACGGAATGTTGGAGCCAGCGACGCGGCTGCGGGCTATGTCGCCGATGATGGCGACCTTAAGGCCTTTAATCTCTTTCTTTCTCTCGCGGATCGTCATGAGGTCCAAGAGGGCTTGCGTGGGGTGCTCGTGGAAACCGTCCCCGGCGTTTATGACCGAGGCATCCATGAGTTTGGCGAGCCTGTGAGGGAAACCAGCCACGCTGTGCCGGATGACAACCACGCTGGGGTTCATTGCGGAGAGGTTCTTGGCGGTATCGACGAGCGTCTCGCCTTTTGAAATGCTGCTGTCCGAAACAGAGAAGTTCACGCTATCGGCCGATAGCCGCTTCTGAGCGATCTCAAACGATACCCGCGTTCTCGTGCTCGGCTCGAAAAAGAGGTTGACGACGGTTCTGCCTCGCAGCGTCGGGACCTTCTTGACGGTTCGCTCGTTAATGGTCTTTGTCGATTCTGCAAGGTCAAGGATCATCGATATCTCAAACGGGGACAGGTCGGCGATTCCCAGGAGGTCCTTTCTTCTCACTTATGTCCCCTTTGGGGTCTCGATGGGGATACAATGGCCATGTCCTGCCCGTCTTTCTCCTTGACCCTGACGCGAACCCACTGCGAGGGAAGTGTTATGAGCCGCATGGCCAGAAAGTCGGCCTGGATGGGAATCTCCCTCAGACCGCGGTCGATGAGCTCCACTAACCTGACGCACCCGGTCCGGCCCAGGTCGGCAAAACATATCAGAGCTGCCCTTATCGTCCTTCCTGTATAGAGCACATCATCGACAAGGAAGACAGTCTTGCCATCTATCGAGAAATCGATCTTGCTGTCATTTATCTTCGGCTGCTGAAGTCCCGCAGTGGCGAAATCGTCCCGATAAAAACCTATGTCCAGCGCACCCACATCCACTCGCCGACCAGTGCGCTCCATGAAGCCGGCAGCGAGTCGCTCCGCCAAGTGGTTTCCTCGGGACCTTATCCCGATGAAAGCGATCTCGTCGTCGTCTGTCACTGCCGCCAAAATCTCGTTCAGGAGTTCCTCGAGCATTTCCTTGAATTGGGCAGCGCCAGCTACCACCAATTCGTCAGTTTCCGCTCTCAAGTCGATCGTTTGCATGTTGATGTCCAGAATGTCAAGTTTGGTCTGCTGAGGGAACCGCTATACCATAGGCATGTATTTTCTTGTAGAGGCTCGTTCTATCAATCCCAAGCTTTTTTGCCGTGCTGCTCACGCCCCAGTCATTCTGTTGAAGATGATATACAATATACTCCTTCTCGAACTGTTGTCTCGCCTTCTTCAGTGGCACGTCCCTCGCAATCGCAATGGGGCCTGTCGCTTTAGGCACCAGGTCGGGTATCTGGTGTGCGGAAATCTCCGCATTGGTCGTCATTATCATCGTTCGTTCCACTATGTTCCTGAGCTCACGCACGTTGCCAGGCCAAGGATACGACTGCAAAAGCTCCATTGCGGCCTTGCTGAATTGCTTGGTTTTCTTGCCATACTCGTTGCAGAACTGCTTGGCGAAATAATCCGCCAAGAGCGGTATATCCTCAAGACGTTCCTTCAGCGGTGACACGACGATCGGTATCACGTTCAGCCTGTAGAACAGGTCCTCTCGGAACTCATCTCTCTCGATGAGCGCCACCAGGTCCTTGTTTGAGGCGGAGATCACCCTGACATCTACACTGACCTGCCTCCCACCGCCGACGCGCGCGAAGCGCTGCTCCTCAAGAGACCTTAGGACCTTGGCCTGTGTCTTGAGGCTCATGTCCCCCACCTCATCGAGAAAGAGCGTCCCACCGTGAGCAAGCTCGAACTTCCCAATGCGCTGCCTGGTAGCGCCGGTGAAGGCGCCCTTCTCGTGGCCGAAAAGCTCGCTCTCTATCAGTTCCTCGGGGATAGCAGCGCAGTTGACCTCTATGAAGGGACCGTCCTTGCGAAGGCTCATCTCGTGGATCATCCCCGCCACAAGCTCCTTGCCTGTCCCGTTCTCCCCCATTATCAGGACCCTTGCGTTTGACGGGGCGGCCTGTTTCGCCTGCTCGCGAATCCTCTCAATCGCCTCGCTCTTGCCGATGAGCTCATATTTGCCCCTGACCCTCTGCTTAAGAGCCCTAATCTGAAGGCTCTGCCGCCTAGACTCGAGCGCATGCTGGATATGCTGGAGGATGTTCTCCAAAGAGAGCGGCTTTTCTATGAACCCATAGGCACCGAGCTTCATCGACTGAACCGCCAAGTCTATTGTCCCATGGCCCGAGATAACTATCACAGTAACCTCGGGATGGTCCTGTTTGACTTTCTTTAGCACCTCCATCCCGCTCACACCGGGCAACCATATATCGAGAAGAATGACGGCCGGAACCATCTTCTCCAGAAAGGCTAGCGTCTCACCAGCGTCCGATACCGCCGACACGTCATACCCCTCATCCTGCAGGACAGCAATCAATGAAGACCGAATCGTGGGATTGTCGTCCACGACAAGTATCTGCTCGTTTGCCTTGCTCACCGTTTTCTGTCCTGTCTCGTCACACGAATCCCTCATGCGAAAACATGCTATCCGGGGAGCTCAATGATGAACTTAGTCCCCCTGGGCACGTTGTCCTCTACACGGATGTAACCATTGTGGTCTTCGATTATCCTCTGCACAATCGCAAGGCCCAGCCCGGTCCCACGCTTTTTGGTCGAGAAATACGGCAGGAAAAGCTTCTCCTTACTCTCCTGATCGATGCCATCTCCGTCGTCAGCCAGCTCGATGCGGACGATCTTCAGGACATTCTCATAGTGGGTCGAAATGTCGATAGTGACGAATTTGCTGGCAGCCTCCAGAGCGTTGTTGATAAGGTTCTTGAAGACCTGCTTCATCTGCTCGGCGTCTATCTTGGTTCGCGGGACCGACTCGTCGAGCGTAAGATTAACCTTCGCGTTTGAGAGGTTGCCGTCGTAGAGGCTGAGAACATCCTGGATGACCTTATGAATGTCGTCGGGTCGGGCCTGAACTTCGGGCATTCTAGCGAAGCGCGAGAACTCGTTGACCAAGAGCTTCAGGCCGTTGATCTCTTGAATGATCGTGTCGATGCATTCCTTGAACAGAGCCTGGTCCTCGGGGCCTAGGTTGCGGGAATGTTTCTGAAGTCGCTGAGCGTAGAGCTGTATGGGCGTCAGTGGATTCTTGATCTCGTGTGCTATCCTTCGTGCCACCTGCCTCCACGCGGCCGATTTCTTGGCCTTCAGCAGCTGCGAGAGGTCCTCGAACACCATCACGAAGCCCATCTCGTTCTCTGATCGGTCCCGAAGAACCGCCAGCGTAACCAAGAGCGTTCGAACTTGGCCTCTTATAGTAATCTGGCATTCGTGCTCGCGAACGCTGCGATTCGTCTTGACGATCGTCTGAATCAGGTCCCCAAACTCCCGCAGGTCCGGAGCGAAGAACACCTCCTTAAAGTCGCGCTGGACACATGCTTCCTCCTGAAGGTGAAGTATCGACAGCGCCGATTCGTTGATGATCGTTATCTTGCCCTTGATGTTGAACGACACCACCCCGGTCGCGATGTTCGACAGGATAGACTCCATGTGCCGGCGCCTCCTGTCGTAGTCCCGGCTCGACCTCGACAGCTGGTTCTCGGCCTTGTTCACAGCGGTCTTGCTCGCCTTTAAGTCCGCCGCCATCTTGTTGAAGGCATTTACTAAAAGGCCCATCTCGTCGTCTGTCTCGCCGCTAAGATGAACGCCGAAATCGCCCCTGGCAACCGACTGAAGCCCCTTGAGGAGCCGCTCGATCGGACCCGTCATTACCTTAGCCACGTAGAACCCAAACCAGGTCGCCGCAAAAATTATGAGCAGGGTAATGATCAGAACCAGAGCGACATAGACCTTCTGCTTCCAGACCTCTTTTGTGGAGAATAGCCTATAACGCGTGATCGAGGAGGAGACCTGTTTCTTTGACAACGATATCTGCGGCGGGACGACATACTTGACAATGACCGCACCGAGCACTTTTCCTTCAGGAGATTTGACTGGCACTGCACAGCTAATAATGTCGGCCTTATTCGCAGAGAGATTCTCAACGATCCTGCTCTTCTCACTCTTGAGCAGCAGGCCAATGCGGTCTCGGTCGAACTTGAAAGTCGCATCTGTGAGCAACGCCTTAGCTTCGCTAACTCTTGTAATCTCCTTGTCGCCCTCCAGAACCTGAGCACCACCAAGGCCATACTCGCGCACTTTATCTGAGACCAGCTTGACAAGCTCGTCGTGCCTGCTTGCCGAAAGCAGCCCCCTCTTCTGCACCAGCTCTGCGATCATTCTCGCCCAGCGCTCCGCCCGCTTGACGTCCTGAGCGTGATAGAAACTCGCGATATCAACCGCCTGCTGATAGACCCTCTCGACGTCCGGAATCAGTAGCTTGCCGAAAGTCTCACGCACAAGGCCCGACGCCAGCATGTAAAGTAAGATCGATGGTATGAGCGAGAAGCCCACAAAGGCAATCACCAGCTTAGTTCTGAGCTTGGCGCCAACCTTCTTGTGCTTCCGCTCGAAATACAGCTTGATCAAGTTGCGGAAGATCAGGACCACCAACAGCATCGTTATCAATGTGTTGAGCATGAGCGTGAACTGCCAAATGCCCCGCTCAAAACTCGAGCCGCTGTGGCCCTCGTTGTCCATAAGGCTGCCGCTTTCCATATAAACGACAACCGACGAGGCAATGACCAAAAACAGCACGACAGCGAGGGCGACGATTAGCCTCTTGCGGCGCATTACGAGCTTGGGTGGCCGCTCTCCCTCTCTCACCGCCTCATGCGGAGCTAAACGGCCTTCGGAAGAAAGATCGTCTGATGGCGCGGGCCCGGATTGCCTCGTCACTTATATACCTCCGGACTTGGCTCCGTGGACGGCGATGTGCCGAAGCCTTGCTGCCAGCCAGAGCGACCGCTTTGAAGCGAGCTAGTAGAGATTCTCTCTGAGTAAAACCAGCTCGTCGTGTAACCCGTCCTAAGAAACCACAAAAGTTTACCGAAGGGGAAATCCACCTCGCTCGCAGCCACGTCGCAGAACACCCCAGCGGAATAGATGCGCAAGGGGTATTTCTCCATCAGCAGGGGTATGGGTATCTCAGTCTCCAGGTTCAACAGGTTCGCCCTCGCGTCTTTCTCGTCCATAAACGTCTTGCTGACCTGCTTGTCGCCTTGTAGCTGAACCACCGTATAGGATTTCTTGACCGGGTCGTATGATGCCTCTTTCTTGACAGTCATAGAACGGAGCTGCCCGTCAAACCAGAAGTCGCGCTCCTCAAACACAGCCGCCTTGAAAGAGAGCTTGAGCGGGAGCCCGGAGGTGAAGAACTCCTCCAACTCCTCATTCATCCAGTTTAGGAGCCTGGACTTGATCACGACGACTCTCCTGTTCGCGTCGATCACGGCGGACGGCTTTAACATCCGGGGCTCGGGCTCGAAGGCCGCAGGCTGTGACTCTGTCTTGCCCAGCAAAGGAGATGCGGCCAACATAGTAGCGACAAAAATTGCCCATAGGCCAAATCTGTTCATAAGGACTCCCACGCAGCTTGAACCCAAAAATCCCACCACAACTCTCCCCCCCAAAAACTAGCCAACCGTCGCCTCACATTGATTGAGACCGATTGTAGGGTTGGGGCACGGCCTCGTCAAGCAAGCTCTGAATCGTGCAAGCAGGTTTTCGGCCTCTTGAGGCGGTCTTTAGCTGAGATTCTCCCGCACCATTCCTCTTAAGATACACGAGCCGTATAGCTCGGCTTCCCTGAGAGGTCTGCCAAACCAACCTTGCCCGAAGCCTTGACCGCATCGGTTTGCCTTGACATAATGACTAATTATTAGGGTGAGGCAAGAATCGAGCCCTGCTTTGGTCCGGGGCTACCGGACGCGACTAGCTCGAGTGATTGGGCTCCTATTAGGAGGATGATGTATGAGATTTGTCAGGATTTTGGCCTTGATGGCTTCTGTGATGTTGATAGTTGCCTGTGTTGGCTGCGGTGAGGGAGAACAGACAAGCGCACCGAAGGCGCCAGCGCCGGCCGCGATGCAGGCACCAGCGGGGGCTTCAGAGGGCACAGTGGCCACGGATGCCAACAAGGTAGTTGCCAAGAGCGGCGATTTGGCTGTAACCGAGGGCGAGGTGGATGAGCTGCTCGCCAGAAACCTTAAATACAGCATGATGATGTCCGGTGGCAAGATGCCAGAGCTAACGGCACAGCAGAAGGAGCAGCAGAGAAGGAACACGATAAGGAACCTCATGGTCTCGAAGCTCCTATTGAATGAGGCGAAGGCAAGCGGTTTGACTGTTACGGACAAGGAGATTGATGAGAAGCTCGAACAGATTTACAAGATGTATGGCAGCAAAGAGAAGTTCCTTCAGTCCTCGGGTCTTTCGGGAACCAGCGATGAGAGCCTTCACGAGCAAATGGCCGACACGATACTAAGGGAGAAATACATAGAGAAGGATGTCTATTCACATATCCCGGAGCCGACAGAGGATGAGATGCAGAAGTGGTATGACGAGAACAAGAGCAAGTTCAGCACTCCGGAGACGGTCAAGGTTAAGACTATCACGGTGAACGTCGCCGAGGGGGCATCGGAGGCGGACGTTGCGAAAGCCCAGGAGCGGATTTTGAGCCTGGCGAAGCGGATCAAGAAGGGCGAGGCCTTTGATGCAGTGGCCAAGGAGGCTTCTGCTGATAGATGGGCGCCGAAAGGCGGCGAGATGGGCTTGATTCGTAGGGGCCAGGCGAGGCTGGGTGACAAGTTCGACGAGGCCGCGTTCTCAGCCGAAGTGGGCAAGCTGACCGGCCCGGTAAGGACAACGGCGGGATTTTGTCTGCTTGAGGCAACAGAGAAGCAGCCGGCCAAGGTCAAGACATACGAAGAGGCGAAGGACCAGGTCAAGAACTGGCTGCCGGGGCTGAGGAAGTTCAAGGCAATGGGCGAGTTTATGAGCAAGAAGAAGAGCGAGCTGAAGATAGAATACGTCGGCGGGGAGCAGCAGCCCTTATAGCGATGACATTGGCAATCGTGCTGGCCTCAGCTTCTCCGCGACGGGCCTCCTTATTAAGGAGCGCTGGGATACCGTTCGAGATTGTCCAGCCCGGTCAGGTTGAGCGAGAGGTGGACGGGCCTAGTGACCCGAAGGAGCTTGCCAAGGCGCTAGCTTGTGCCAAGGCCAAGAGCGTGACGACTGGTTCAGACCGCGTTTTTCTGGCTTGTGATACTTTGGTGGCGGTTGATGATACTATTCTGGGCAAGCCGAACTCCCCGAACGACGCGCGGCGGATGCTCAGGCTCCTCTCCGATCGCTGGCACCGGGTCATCACCGGTGTCTGCGTTCTGGACGCGGGATCGGGGAGGGAGCTTCTCGATTGTGAGGAGACAAGAGTCCGTTTCGTGAGGCTTGAGCCAGATGAGATCGAGGCCTACGTCGCATCGGGCGAGCCGCTCGACAAGGCAGGCGCTTATGGCATACAGGGTGGTGCGTCTTCATTCATAGCCGGTCTGCAAGGGCCTCTGGACAATGTAATTGGCTTGCCGGTGCGGCTAGTCCGCAGAATGCTCTCTGAATTGAGGGACAGAGTTGAAGACACTTAAGCTCGCCCCATCGATACTATCTGCCGATTTTGCCAAGCTGGGCGAGGAGATCGCCTCCGTCGAGAGGGGCGGCGCTGACATCATTCACATCGACGTGATGGACGGCCATTTCGTGCCAAATATCACTGTCGGTCCTCTCGTTGTCGAGGCGGCTCGCGCCTCAACCAACCTGCCGCTCGACGTTCACCTGATGATCGAACATCCTGACCGCTACATCGAGAGCTTTGCGAAGGCCGGGGCCGACATGATCAGTGTGCAGATTGAGGCAGCTACGCATCTTGAACGGACCATCGCGGCGATCAAGGCTCTCGGCGCTGAGGCCGGCGTGGTCCTGAACCCGGCGACGCCGCTCAACACAGCGGAAGAGATCGTTCCTGTCGTGGATTTCATCCTCTTGATGTCGGTGAATCCGGGGTTTGCGGCGCAGAAGTTCATACCGTCTGTCCTGGACAAAATCAGGCGACTCAGGGCTATTCTTGACGCCAGAAACCCGAATTGCCCGATAGAGGTTGACGGAGGCATCTGCCTTCAGAATGTCGCTGAGGTCGTCCGGGCTGGCGCCTCGATCATCGTCGCGGGCTCGGCGATTTTCAAGACGCTGGACCCCGAGGGAACGACAAGGGCGTTCAAGGAGAGGCTTTAGACGCTTATGTCGTAGGGCGGCCGGTGATTTTGGCCCGCCTTGATGGCGGAGGGGACGGCAAGCGGCACCGCTACAAGATCGGGTCCGGGTCTGAAACACCACGAAAGGGGGGCGCGTTGGCAGCAATCCGGGGGCACGCCTGGCAGAGGGGGCTGTTGACAGAGAAGGGCCGAGTCCATATCATTCGTGGGAGTATGGTTTGCGGTCTAGGTAGTCAGAAAGTTATTAGCAGGGGCTTACGATCTGGGTGATATGATCTCTGAGGAGCTGACCGAGAAGCTGCGGAGGGTCAAGATTCTGCTGTTGGATGCTGACGGCGTTTTGACGAATGGCAAGCTCTATTTCAGCAACAGCGGTGAGATAACTATGCGGTTTGACGTTCGGGACGGGAGCGGGATCAGGTACCTTTCGTTCGGAGGCATTCAGACAGGGATAATCACCGGCAAGAAGAACAATGCTGTATCGCACCGTGCTCGGGACCTGCACATCTCTATTGTCCACCGAAATATTAAGAACAAAGTCGCCACTCTGAACGAGATACTGAGACAGCAGAACCTTCTGCCGGATGAGGCTGTTTTCATTGGAGATGACCTTTTGGACCTATCGATCATGGCCCAAGTCGGCATGTCAGTTGCGGTAGCGGACGCGGTGCCTGAGGTGAAAGAGGCCGCCGACTACGTTACGCAGAATTGCGGTGGGGATGGGGCAGTTCGGGAGGTGTGCGAGATGATACTGAAGGCTCAGAACAAGTGGGAAGCAGTTGTTCAGCGTTACCGAATGATGCCATGAGATCTTTTGTTAGGAGTTTGGGCAAATGAGCTCTGGATGGGCAGTGTTTTCCTACGCGGTCGCGGCGCTGGCGGCGATTGCAATTGTCGTATTCATCGTCAGGCGTCGGCGTCGGCAGGCGGTGACGGAGCCTTCGTCCGAGGTCTCTTATCTTAGGGGCTTGGACTTTCTGATTTATGATCAGCGAGACAAGGCCATCAAGGAGCTTGCCGACGCTACCGCGAGGAACACGGACGATGTTGCTGCTTATATCAGTCTGGGCAATCTTCACCGTGAGCAGGGCAACATTGACCGGTCGATCCGGATCCACGAGAGCGTTTCGATACGGCCTAATCTGCCCCTGCAATCGCGTGTCCGTGCGCTTTACAGTCTGGGGCTGGATTACGTTCGAGGCGGGCTCTTGGAGAGAGCCGAGGCGGCTTTCAAGAAGGCGATCAAGGAGGACCCGAACCACATCCAGAGCTACGAGAGTCTCGAGCGGGTTCACGAGGAGATGCGCGACTGGAAGGCGGCCTATGAGTGCCAGCTGGAGCTTGACAAGAGGACCAAGAAGAAAAGCTCGCGACTGCTGGCCTATCTGTTGACCGAGGTGGCGCTTGAGGAGGCGATGCGAAACAAGCGGCCCAAGGAGGCCATTTCGCTGTTGCACAAGGCTAAACAGACAGACCCTACGTGTGTCTCGGTGCCGATGTATTTGGGGGATGTTTACCTTGCTCAGGGCGATTTCAAGAAGGCTGAGCACGTTTGGGAGGAGGCCGTTGATAACTTCCCCCACCTAGCGTTTCTTCTGTTTGACCGGCTCCGGCAGGTATATCTCAAGCAGGACACAGTCCGAAACATCAAGAGCATTTACGAGAAAGTTCTCGCCAAGACCCCTGACGACATCAACACGCGTCTTTCGCTCGGCGATTATTACTTTGACACCGGGCAGTTGAGCAAGGCCAAGGAAGAATACGAGAGGATACTTGAGCTTTCTAGCACATCGACAGTCGGCTATCAAAGGCTCTCGAAGGTCTATTTGAAGGAGGGGAAACCTGAGGAAGCGTTGGGAGTGCTTCAGAAGCTCAGCTCGCTGCCCGAACTGCAATCGGTCTATTATTACTGCGGCAAGTGCGGGTTCAAGGACACTCAGATTCACTGGCGCTGCCCGCAGTGTCGGAAGTGGGACACTTTTGTTCAGGAGATCGAGAAGCGCATACGCCCAAGGAGGCGCCCAGAGGCGGGTAGCAATGGCAAAGGAGAAAAGCACTAGCGCACCGCCGCTGCTTCTTCTGCTTCTAGCAGTAGTGCTGGCGGGATGTGCTCCGAGCTCGAGCATCTTTTGCGAGCCCAGTTACTACGGAGAGCGCTCGCCAGTCCCGAGCGCCTCGCCGGCGACGATTGCGGTCCTGCCGTTTTGCTATACAGAGGATGTTCCCGAGGATTTCGCATGGCTCGCTGGCGAACGGCTGTATGACGCTCTTGACTCCCAATGGCCAGCCGCAATTGGCCCGCGCGAGGTCATCTCAAAATGGAAGGAGGCGACTCACTCGCCGTGGGGGTCCCCGCGAGGGACAGAGGCGTTCAAAGCTCTCGGCAGGATGCTTGGTGCGAGCGTGGCCATCCTGGGCACAGCAACACGTTACGTTTATGGCGGTCTCAACCCGACAGAGATCGCCTGTTCGATATCTGTGGTGAACATGTCGTCTGGGCAAAGGATGGCCTCGTTCAACGTCAGCGCACTCTCCCGAAAAGCTTTCTCCTATTCAGCGCTTTCAAAGCCGCCTGAACCGACGGAATCGCTGTTGGAAAAGGTCATGACGCTCTCGGCTGCCCCTTCCGTGATCAGGGCGATCGGAGCGAAGCGCTCAATCCGTCAGCGAGGGAGGTCGGAGGAAACACGATGAGGTCCGGCTGCGCCCAGTCTAGTCCCATCCCGCGAGACGGCGTCCGCCTCGCACGCCTCGTGTGTATTGCGCTTGTTCTGGCCGTCCCTTGCTATTCCCAATCTGGCATAGCCGCCGAGGAGAGCCGGATAGAGGCTGCTCAAGCTACAGCCTCGTCGGTTGCTACCGTAGGGGGGGAAGCTGCGACCTTCCAGAGCGCCGAAGATTTTCTGAGAGAGGCAAAAAAGTTCCTCGCCAGCGGGCTCTATCTCGAGGCGGCAGACCTTTTCGAAACGGTCCTAACATACAAGGACGCAAAGCACCTGTGGCCTGAGGCAACGCTCCTTGCGGGCAAGTCCTACCTCAAGGCGGCGATAGCGATCGATTCGGACAAGCTTCGTAATGAAGCTATCGAGAGGTTCAAGGTCTTTGAGAAGTCATTTCCCGATTCCCCGCTCATGGAGCAGGTGAGTTATTTCTGGGGACTTGCGCTCTTCGACTTGGGCGACTGGTTTGAGGCGGAGCCGAGGTTTTTAGAGCTTTTGAATCGCTTCCCGGAGAGCCAGTTTGCTCCCGACTCCGAGTATCATTTGGGCCGGATAATGGAGAAGGCGCAGAAGTACTTAGAGGCGCAGAAGAGGTACTATAAAGTGATTGAGTATTATCGCCGTCCGGCGAAGGATGTTGAGGATTCGACATTCAGGATAGCGAGGATCAGCGAGCTCATCGGCAAGCACGATTTGGCGGTCAAGTGGTATTTGCTGGCCTGCAAGCGCAACCGGACGCGCTGCCTAATGGACAGTGACGTTTTGTTCTACTGCGGGAACGCTTACTACGCGCTTGGACAGCCCGGTGAGGCTGCAAAGCAGATGTGGCGCTTTGTGAATATCTTTCCTTCCGATCCTCGCTACGACGATGCGATGCTCATGCTCGCCAGCAGCCTCTCAGCGCTCGACGACCTGAAGGGAGCGGCGGTTGTTTTGGCCGGTGTGTTTGGCTCGAGCCGGCCTGAGAAGAGGGCGGAGGCGCAGCTTAGGCTCGCGGAACTGGAGCAGAGGACGGGCAAGAAGCTCTCCGAGGAGGGCTTCATGGCTCTCTACAAGAAGATCGTGGACGAGACGCCCTATTCGGATCAGGCGATCGTCGCCTCGCTGCACATCTCGAAGGAGTTTCTGAAGGATGGCGATCTCAGAAGCTGCCTGAGGTACGTGGACTGGTTCTTTGCGACCTTTGACCAGAACAAGTTCACGAACGAGATGCTTGACGTGAGGGACGAGGCCATTTTGGGGCTTCTGCAATCGCACCTTAACGAGAAGGAATACTTCGCCGGCGCAATGCTGTTTGAGCGGCGCAAGGAGCAGATTCGCAGGCAGTCGTCGGTCGTGCGGGCGAGGTTCTTGGCCGGGCAGGTCTACTTCGGCCTCATGGGCTATCGCCGGAGCGCTTCGCTCCTCAATGCGACTGAGGACAGGTATCTCAGTCCTGATGATCGCAGAATGACGCGGCTGTTGCTTGCGCTTGAATCGTACTTCGAGGGCTCGAAAGAGAAGGCGGTATCTGAGCTTGAGAAGCTAGCCGTGGGCAAGGTGGATGACATATCCTTCACTGCACGGTACCGTCTGATTGACATTTTGCTCAGGGAGAACAAGGTGACTGAAGCGCTCGAGCGCTATCAGAAGCTCTCGCCGAAGTATTCTGATACACGGTTTGTGCTTTGCCTCGACTTTCGCGCGGGCCTTATGCTGTTCAGCAACAAGCAATATGCCGCAGCTAAGGAGGCTTTTGACCGTTACCTTCGGTTCAATGTGCACAGTCGCGAGCTTCTCCGGGCCGCGCTGGGCGGAACGGGCGAGTCGGCGGCGGCGGGCGAACCCGCCGAAGAGATCAAACCCCTCGACTGCCGGTCCTACCTTGCGACGGCCGCTTACTTGCAGAAAGCCAGGTGCAGCGCCTCACTTGGTCAGAAGGATGACGCCATCTCTTTGCTCGAACAGGTAGTTGATGAGTGCCAGCAGTCTCCGCTTGTATATCAAGCCTGCTGCTTTCTGGCGGATCTCAAAGTCCAGCAGGGCAAGAGCGCGGAGGCCACGAAAATGCTCAAGAAGTGCGAGCAGCTCAAGGCAGAGGAAGATGTCTTCAAAGAGGCGCAGTCGCTGCTTCTGTCGGAGATGGAGATGAAGAGGCGGCTTGAGGACATATCGAGTTGGTGGGTGGACGAGAAATGAAGCGGTCTCTGATCGTGCTGGCTGTGATATTGGCCGCGGTGGGCCTGTTTTTGGGAGTTTCCCGGTTGATCGTTACCGACGAGGAGCGCATCGAGGCTATCGTCAAGGAGGTCTCTCAGGCGATAGCGAATGAGGACCTCGCCGGCTGCATGCGGCATGTGAGCGATGATTTCGTGTATCAGCCAAAGCATGTGAATAAGGCGCGGCTTGCGGCCCACGTGCAGCAGATTTTCGCTCGAGCGGACGACCTGAAAGTTACCATCTCGCAGCTCGAGATCGACGTCGAGGGCGAGAGCGCAACAATTACACTGCGTTTCAGGTTACTTGGCGCCTACGTTGGCAGGATGGATCAGTTCGTGGGGAAGCGGGGCTTCATCCTGGGCGAGCCGTTGAAGGCCGCAAGAGCCACACTGCACCTCAGCAAGCGACCTCGCACAGAAGCACCAGCCGGCGGCCAAGCGGTCTGGATGCTCGACCGAGCTACCGAGTTCAACCCCGGCCTCTGACGTGCCCGATGAGTGCCGTCAGCCATGAGGGCCAGTCTTGCACTTGGCAAGGACGCCAGGCTGAATCTCCTATACTACATAGCGCTTGCGGCATCCTTGGTCTTCGCCAAGAACGTTATTAGGCTCGCCATCCTGGCCGTGTTGCTTCTATCGCTCTTTGCGCTTCTCAGAAAAGAGTCTTCGCGGAGACCACATTCGCTCATCGCGGTCCTCATCGTTGCATCCACAATCTTTGTGCTGCACTCGTTCTTCGCTATCGGCGAAGCGGATTACGGCCAGTTCTCGCCACAGGGATGTCAGCGAGGCGCAAGGCTTGCACTGACCGTGCTCTCCTTGTGGGCTGGCGCTAAGCTTCTGTTCAGCTCAGCCAGGCCGCGCGACTTGGCCCGCGCAATTGGCGCCGTCCTGCCGGCTGCAAGAAGGCGTGGCTCCTTCTCTCATAGCCTCGTTTCAGTTGTCTCGAGTGGACTTTTGGTTCTGCCCGTCTGCAAGAATGAGCTAATAGCTGCGAGGATAGCCGCTAGGGCGAGGGCCGGACGGTTTGGTCTCGGCTCGCACGGTAAGGCGCGCCGGAACATGGCGAGGGTCGTGGGCTTTGCCCTGAAGAGGCTCTGGGTAAGTTCGGACGAGGTGTCGGGCTGGCTCGCCACCAGGGGCTATCGTGGCCCCGAGAAATGGCTGAACGAGCGCAGGCCGCCAAGCGCAGGCCAGCTAGCACTCTTCCTCGTCGTCACAGGGCTGACCGTTGCCATTCTCGTTATCTGAACCAGAGCATTCGCCAAGCCCACCGCCAGCACTGCCCTTGACCATCAATAGTTCACGGCCAGCTCAAACTTGCTCTCGGCTGATCTCTGCGCCCAACGGTCGGAGCTTCTCCTCTATCCGCTCGTAGCCGCGGTCGAGGTGATAGACCCGCGAGATGACAGTCGAGTTCTCGGCCGCAAGGCCAGCAAGAATCAACGAGGCGCTGGCCCGTATGTCGGTGCACATAACCGGCGCACCCTGAAGCCTCTCGACTCCGGTTACGACCGCCGTGTCCCCATCGACTGTGATCTTTGCACCCATGCGCCTCAGCTCCTGCACATGCGTGAACCGCCGCTCAAACACCGTCTCCTTGATGATGCTTGACCCGTCGGCCAGCGTCATGAACGCCAACCACTGCGCCTGAAGGTCGGTCGGATAGCCCGGATAAGGCTGCGTCGTGATACTGACCGGCCTAGCTCGACCGGTGGCTTTGACCGTAAGTGAGTCCCGCGACGTCGCGATTTCGCAGCCTGCCTCAAGAAGCTTCTCCAGAGGGGCGCCGAGATGGTTCGGGTTACAGCCCGAGACCGTAACTTCGCCTCCAGTTATGGCCGCCGCAAGCGCGTATGTCCCCGCCTCGATCCGGTCGGGTATGATGCTGTGCTCAACACCGCTAAGCGTATCGACGCCATCGACGATGACCTGATGCGTCCCAGCGCCGGACACCTTCGCGCCCGCCTTGTTCAAAAAATCGGCCAGATCAACGATCTCTGGCTCCCTCGCCGCATTGTCGATGACGGTGGTGCCCCTAGCGAGCGCCGCGGCACATATTATGTTCTCAGTGCCGCCGACAGTGGGGTAGTCCAGGTTTATGCTCGTGCCCACGAGTCGCTTGGCCGTCGCCTCGACGTAGCCGTGGTCGATCTCGATACTCGCTCCCATCTTTGCTAGCGCCGCAAGGTGCATGTTAATAGGCCGTTCTCCGATCGCACATCCCCCCGGCATTGACACGCGAGCATGTCCATACTTGGCCAGCATTGGGCCCAGAACTATCACGGACGCGCGCATCTTCCGGACAAGATCGTACGGCGCCTCAAGCCGCGAGAGGTGGCCTATGTTAAGCTCAATGGTGTGGCGGTCTGAGTCGGGACTCGAGACAGCGACCCCCAGGTTCGATAGGAGCTTGCACATCGAATCTATGTCAACAACGTCTGGAACGTTGAGAAGACGAGTCTTGCCCTCCGTCAGTATAGTGGCCGCAAGTATCGGAAGAGCGGCGTTCTTAGCGCCCGAGGTCAGGACCGTTCCCGAAAGCCGCTTACCTCCTTTTATGATGAGATTTTCCATCGTTGATCGTTACTTCCATCAATTGTGGTCGTTGATAAACTAGCAGCGTCGAGACTATGTATCTATAAGACCACTATGAGATCGGCACCGCAATAGCCGGAACAGAATGAGGTCTGAACCAAAAATCGACACCGATGACTGGCGCTCCAAGCGCCGCCGCATCTGGTATTCACGCCCTGGATTTGGCAGTTTTAAGCCAATAGCCCAAAACCATCGCCTCAAGCGCAAGCCGGATGTTGGCGTTGCCGGCGATCTTTTCCCGGGCCTGTCGAACCGCCTGGTCAAGCCTGAGAAGCATCGAAACACCGTAGGCGTCCGACAGCGAGATGACACCGGCGTCGCTGGGGGATATGCCCTTTGCGTTCTCACCGCCCTCCTTGCGAACCATCGCATCACGAACCAAGACCGAGAGCATGTCCAGCAGCTCGAGAGCCGATTGCCTCTGCTTGGCCCTGGAGCTCGCGGCATCACCGAGAGCACCGTCAAGCACGGAGAACAGGGCCTCGATCTTCCTGCCAATTACGCAATCGACTATGCTGGACGCGGCCGTGCGGCGCCTCAAGAACTCATCCGGATCAACCAAGATCGCCCGGCCCAGGCTGCCCGCCGCAAACGAGGCGATGATCGGCGCAATGTCCCGGGCGAGCCCCCGCCTTTCGGTCAGAAAACGCTCGATCGAATCGGTGGGAAGTCGCTCGAAGTTGGCGAGCTGGCAGCGAGAAAGTATGGTAGGCAAGAGGGCCGACGGGTTCTCCGAGACGAGTATGATCACCGTTCCAAGCGGCGGCTCCTCAAGCGTTTTCAGGAGGCAGTTTTGGGCAGGCTCCTGCATCTTGTGGGCGTCATCGATGATGCAGATGTGTCGCGGCCCCAAAAGCGGCCCGGTGGCGAGGCGCTGCTGGAGGACATTGCGTATCGCCCATATCTTAATCGTTCCCTGATACAGCCCCTCGGTGGTGTTTCTGAAGATGTGCTCAGCGAGCCTGATAACGTGTGGATCGACGCCCCTTCGAGTTTCCTTTTGGATTAAGTCGATGGTGCGGTCAATTGCGGCGATGGAGACCACCTTTGAGTCGGCCCTCTCGAACACCGCCGCCTGTGTTCTCTCATAGCAATCGACCTGACCCAGGCCCTGTCCTGCTGAGGGGCTAAACTGAATGAGGCCCAACTCCGACAGAGCAGCCATCGCGTCAAGGTATTGGGCTTGCTGCCCCTCCTCGTAGCCGGCGACGTGCATTATCTCGCCTCTGACAACAGCGCTCGGCACCAAGACGTCCCGAAACACCAACAGAGACGGGTGTATCTCTGGGAAATGGGCGGTCCTCTTGCACGAGGGACACGAGCCGCAAGCGATGCCGTTCCCAGGGCTTTCACACAGCAGAACGCGGGCCATGTCGAAGGCAGTCGTCCGCTTCCCCACCCCGGCCGGCCCAGCGAAGAGATACGTGTTTGCGACGCGTCCTTCTGCGATGCTGCGATCCAGCGACTGAAGCACCCGGTCCTGCCCAAAAATGCTAGAGAACATCGTCTGACACCATATCTGCGGACGGGACTGAATCGATGCGACGAGGAGTCACCGGGCTCTCGTTCATGCCGTTCTCGATCTCTATCATATCTCTACCGGCATTCTTCCGCCGGGCGATGATTCGCCAGCGATGATCGAGGCAAGCGCTCTGAACGTGGGCTCGGCGAATCCGAAGGCCGCGATCGTGGTCCCGAAGCCTTTCAGAAGGCTCAAGTCGAACGGCTCGTCGAGCGCGACGAGAATGCGGGGCTTGTCCAGCAACGATACTTTTTTGCCAAGTGCAAGCTGCCTGGGGTGGGAGCCTGCCGAGAACGTGCAGAATACCACTACGTCAGCGGCGTTGGCCTTCCTGAGCACATCGTTCACCTGCCCACTCGAGGGTGAGTCCAGGTCGTATATCGCCTCGGACACGGTCTCGAAATAGTCCAGCATAGCATCCCGAAGCGAGCGTAACTTCTGTGAGGACTGAAGGTTGAACAAGCGCTCGAGCCCCGGAAGGACGACTAAGACGCTCGAATCGGCATCGACCGGCAGGAGCCCCTTCTCATCCTTGACGACGCAGATAGCATTCTCGGCGATTTCGTGGAACATAAGCTCTTGCATATCAGGGCCGAGGTCGTCGAGCGAGAGCGAGGGGGCCTTTGCAGCTCGTGCACTCCTGTCCTTGAGTTCGGCCCTCAGCCACAGCACTCTAATGGCCGCCTCCAGCACGCGCTCGGACGGCAACTCCCCACCTATGATCGCAGACATGATGGCACTGTGGACGGCTTCGATCTCGTCGAGGTTGTGGCAGAACAGCAGGAGGTCAGCCCCAGCCGTAATCGCCTGAACCGCAGCCTCGGCGAGGCCATATCTTCCCGCGACCGCGCCCATCGAAAGGTCGTCCGTGACGGCCGGCCCGCGGAAATCCAGCCTGCCCCGCAAGAGGTCCGTGAGAATATAGGGTGATAGCGACGCGGGAAGCTCGCCGTCCCGTGGAAGCTTGGGATACTCCGCGTGGGTCGCCATCACCATCGCAACGCCATATCGGAAGGCCTCCTCAAAGGGCTTGAGGTCGCACTCGAGGAGCTCATCAACCGTCTTGTCAACTCGGGCAGGCCCAAGATGCGTATCGAATGAGGCGGCGCCCAATCCGGGAAAATGCTTGGCTACTGCCATGACATCCGCCGACTGAAGGCCGTTTATGTATTGAGCCCCTAGCTCCGCGACACGTTCGGGATCGCTCCCGAAAGACCTCGTGCCGATGCACGTGTTCTTCGAGTTCGTCAGCACATCAAGAACCGGCGCACAGTTCACGTTTATCCCGAGGGCGCAGAGAACCTTCCCGCAGCTTTGGCCCGCAATATAGGTGTAAGAGCGTGAGCCAGCAGCGCCCAGGGCCATCGCAGACGGAAGCCTGCCCGCGAAATCAAAACGTGTAACCCTCCCCCCCTCTTGGTCTATCATGATTAACATCGGCAGCTCTTCCCCGGCCCCGCTGGCAGTCTCCTGAAGGCTTCTAGTGAGGTATTGCGTCTGATCGGCGTCAAAGATATTTCGCCGGAAGAGTATGACGCCTCCGACCAGGTGATTTCGGATATGGTCCTTCAGGAGTTGAGGCGCCTCAACGCCCTCGAAACCTGTAACCAGGAGCTGCCCGACCAGCTGCTCCATGCTCATGCTGGCGATCAACTTCTCGGTCGCCCGCTGCCTTTGCTCAACCTGCTCGTTCATTCAGCCCCACTGCCTAAGAAGCCACACCCTCAGCTGCACAAACCACTCGCCCACCCTTGATTGTCGCCGCCACGTGCGACTCGAGCAGCTCGCTCGCATCCCTGCACGTGAGGACCACGAGGTCCGCGGCCATCCCCTCTTGAATGCGGCCCAGGCGAGCCTCCTGTCGGACGGCAAATGCCCCGCCGGCGGTGTGCGCACTGATTGCGTCGGCAAGCGGCATCGCAAAGTCCGGGAAAGGATGCCTCACTGCTCCCCGAAGGCCATAGATCGGGCCAATGGGCATTGAATCTGAGCCAAAACAAAGAGGCACGCCTGCCCTCGCCAACGGGCCAAATGCGTTCGTTTCGGCCCACCTAGGCCCAAATCGCTCACCGTAAAGGCCATCCTCATGCCGCCCCCAAGTCGTGATGAAGCCCGGCTGCATCGACGCCACAAGCCCACTGCGGCAAAGCCGCTCCAAGTGCTCATCAAGCGGCTCGGGCAGAATCTCCAGATGCTCGATTCGGTGTCTGTGATCGGGGAAAGAACTCACCCCAGCATCCTCGAACGCCCCAACCACAGCGTCAATCGCCCTGTCGCCGATCGCATGAACGGCGAGCTGGACGCCTCGTGCCAAAGCCTCTCTTGCCACGGCAGCGGTCTTCTCCCTCGATAGTAGCAGCTCGCCATGCTCGTCTGTGCCCCAGTATGGCCTCGAAACCGCCGCAGTGCGGGCGCCGATAGAGCCATCCGCCACTAGCTTGAGCCCGACAGGCCGGCAGAGCTCCGATGGCTCGAGCCGCTCCAACTCTGCGAAACTTGTCTCCGAGATGTAGTCCATATAGACAAATATCTCGATATCACTTGCAGCGTCCCGAAGCGCGGCGAACTGATTCGGCAAAGCGTGCATCTCGCAGATGCTCGTCACCCCGAGCGACAGCGCCTCGTCAATTGCCCGCCTCACTCCCTTGACGCGGTCAGAATGCTCGATCGGCACTAACCGCCGCATCAGATGAATGGCATCCTCACTTATCTCACCGCGTTCACGGTCAACGTGCGAGCTGATTTCACGAAAGTTGGGCGCTGAATACAGGACCTCGAGCGCACGTGAGTTGACAAGAGCTATGTGCCCGCAGACTCGCTGTAGGAAGATAGGATTCGGGACGCCGACTGCGTCCAATAGATCGCGGTTCAGTCTCTCGATACCTCGAACCTTAGAGTCATCCCAGTTGACGCCGACCACGAACTTCTCCCGCTCCAGTTCGGCTGCCTTCTGTTGGACCATCGAGAGCATCTCATCCACGTCGGCTGTTGCGGCAAAATCGACCGTCAGAGTGTCAAACTCCCCGGAGAGAAGGTGTGCGTGGGCGTCTATGAAGCCGGGGAGAACGATCCTGCCCTGAGCGTCGATCACGTCGTCGTCCAGCTCGACGCCGGACGAGGCGCCAAGCCTACTCCGCCGAAGCGGCTGCAAAGGCTGGATGCTCTCAATTCGTGGGCCTTTGATTCGGATCGAGCAGAGTCCCTCACCAAAGCCTGCCAGCTCGAGGTTTGCATCTACAATCAGCACGCCGCGCTCCTTGACATATTGTGGTCGCACAAATACTTTGTTCAAAATATAGTGATGTTCACTGCAACTTCCCATGAAAGTAAAAGCGATGACCAAACAACAGTCAAGGAATACACGGGCCCGGCCTTCGCAGCCGCTTCGGCGGAGTAGGCCTGGCATCTCCAAGATCAATAATGTTCTGCCGCTGATGAACTCGTCGTTGCCCGGCGCTGTCCTAAATCTGCTTGAGCTGCTCGGCAAGACCGCCAGCGAGCGCTCGGCGCGTGCCTTCGTCGTGGGCGGCCTTGTGCGCGACATCGTGCTGGGCTGGCAGAGTCTTGACATAGACGTCGTGATCGAGGGCGATGCGATGCAGATTGCCGAGGAGTTGGCTGTTCATGCCATCAAGCGACCTGTTTTCAACCGAGATTTCGCAACGGCAACGCTTCCCTTTGAGGGCGGCTTCCATATCGACATCGCCACGGCGAGGACCGAGACCTACGACAGCCCAGGTGCTCTTCCCAAGGTGCAGCCGGGCACTGTCGAGGAGGACCTGAGGCGGAGAGATTTCACCATCAATTGCGTCTGCGCCTCACTTGCGCCGGAGGGGGTTGGGGATGTTTTCGACCCCCACAGCGGGCTCAAGGACATTGAGATCGGTCTGATCAGAGTTCTGCACGAGAGAAGTTTCGTGGACGACCCGACCAGAATCATCAGGGCGATCAAGTATGCCAACCGGTTCAAGTTCGTTATTGACTACGCAACGCTCGAGCTCGCCGAAGATGCCATTTGCGACGGCTGCTTCAGCACCATTTCACCTCACAGGCTGACGGACGAGTTGAGATCGCTTTTTGTCGAGGAGGTGCCGTGGGGCGCGGTCTGGGACCTGGCTCAGCTATCGGTTCTGAGCTCCATCTCGCCATACTTGTCCCTGTTCCACAATGCGCTTCCCATCCTCCAGCGGCTCGAGAGGCTCGAGGAGGCCACGAAAGACGGCCTGCCCGATGACTACCGGAAATGGCTGGTGAGGCTGCTCCTGTTCATGGGAAACGTGCCCGAGCATAAGCTGCCCAGCACGCTCGCGATTTTCGATCTGGACAGAAATGAGGCCGCAATAGTTGAGGAGTTCGTAACACGCCAGAGCGAGATTCTGTCCAAGCTTGACGGGCTTCGGGATGCGCGGGACAGCGAGCTTTGGCAGCTGTTTTCCGGCATTTCGGCCGAGGCGGCAGTAGTGATCGTTGCCTCACGGCGCGCCAAGGCCAGCGGTATGGCGTTCGAGCGATATTGGTCGCTCCTGCAAAAGGTGCGACTTGAGATCAACGGCGACGACATTAAGGGTATGGGCGTCCCCGAGGGCCCGAGCGTGGGCGAGATTCTCAGGAGTGTGTTGATGGCGAAGCTCGACGGGCACGTGGACGGCAAGGAGGCGGAGCTAGCGCTTGCGCGTCGGCTCGCTGCGCAAGATGATGAGCGTTAATCCAAGGATGGCCGGCGCTATGACGCAGATTCCTGTCCTTCGGCAGCCGGCGCCGCACATCGTAGTCTCGTCAAAGAAGGAACTGCACGGTTGGTGGCCTGGCAAACGAGAGTGCACCGCCGAGCGGATGCTGATAAACCCATACAACGGCTGCGATTTCGGGTGCCTCTACTGCTACGCCAACTCCATGAACTGGGGCTATTTCAAACTGTATCGGCGGATGGGGCTGGTCACGGTCTTCAAGGATATGGACGCCAACGTGGCGAGGCAGCTCGATTCGCTCGATGTGGCGGCGTGCGGCTACCTGTCGCCCGTGACGGACCCCTTCCAGCCGATCAACTCTCGATACAGGCTCTCCGAGAGGATAGTCCGCGTCTTCACTGAACGAGGCGTCCCGATCGACGTGGTAACCAAGGGCATTATCCCCGACGAGGTGATACGTCTTCTGGCGCAGAATCGGCACTCATTCGCCCAGGTCTCCATCACAACGGTGAACGACGAGCTCAGGAGGCGGCTCTCCCCAGGCTCGAGCGCCTCGACCGATGACCTTTTCTACAGCCTCAGGCGGCTCTCGTCGTGGCCTTGTGAGGGCCGGCAGAAAATCCACACCGTCTGCCGCATCGACCCCATCCTGCCGTTCATAACTGACGACAGGCGCGAGCTAAAGCACCTCATCGAGCGGGCGAAGCTCTGCGGCGCAGACCATATCATCGCAAGCTGCGTCGATATCCCTATCCACAGCAAGAGCGAGATGTTGAAGACGCTCTACTCGCTCAACCCAGCGCCGAGGCTTGGTTACGAGAAGCTATTTACAGACCGGATCGACGGGTTCCTGCACGCTCACATTGACTACCGCCGGGAGCTATTCTCCTACCTGAGGGACCTTTGTATGCAAAACGAGCTCTCCTTCGCGCTGTGCATGGAGTTTGAGAACGTGAGCACTGAGACGATGGTCAAAACGGCTTCGGGCAAGCTCAAGCGAGTGAAAAGCCGCGGCATGAACGCTGAGTTCATGGCCGGCTGCCAGAATTGCGAGGGCATCGACATCCCTATCTATGTGCGCGACCTTTCCGGCAGATACGGCTATTACATCGACCACGACGGCAGTAAACGGCCAAGGTTCGGCCCGGCCGCCGCCTGCACCGGTGCGTGCCTGACATGCAGCTTCCCCCTGTGTGGCGTTGAGGACCTCGCCATGGGCGGCACCCCTAACTCGCGGAAGGACTTCAACCTGCGCGACTACAGAAGATGGTCCAAGCAGCGCGCGGACAAGAAGCAGGAGGCGCTCTTGTTGTGAGAAATGGTGTCGGACGGCGAGCCATCTCCAGGCCACCCGAATGAATTCGGGGATCCGTGGCAGCCAACATCTCTTCCTTTCCTCTTCAGATCGGGATTCCGGGGAGGAGGTGGAGGACGCCGAGCCATCTCCAGGCCACCCGAATGAATTCGGGTGTTAGTATAATGAGAGCCGTCTATATCACCGCATTAAAATACGGTGATTCGGAGGAAAAAGCTCCCCAGCCTGGGCCACCTCATCGCCCGGCGCAAGCGGCACCCGGCAAGGCTCATCGCCCGGCTTTAGCCGAGGCGATGCTTCTGGGCTACCATGGATCCTAGCCCCCGAATTCATTCGGGGGATTTGGGGCGGCCAACGCCTCCCTCCTTTCCCCTATTGCACCATCGACCTGTCTCAGGGACGACCGCCAACTGCCAACTGCCAACCGCCAACCGCTAACTGCTAACTGCTTACGGAATCGGATAATGGAAGCCCATATCGACCGTGCCGGTGTCCGGCGTGCTGTCGGCCTGCGTTGTCCGATCAGAGAGGCCTGCCTCTTCAGTAGATTGGCTTCCTGCGTCTATGCACAGGCTATCGGGGTGCAAGTAGTGGTCGCCGAATGGCCCCTCGACGAACATCGGATCGTAGTGGATGTTGCCCTCGCCCGGATCGTTCTCCTCTATGCAACAATATGTCGCGTAGCAGTGATAAAGATCACCGCTGTTGCCCCACATGATACAGTTGATGATCGTCGGCGAACTCTTGTAGCAGTATATCCCGCCGCCGTCGTTGGTGTTGGCAGTGTTGTCCAAGATTGTGTTGTTCTCGATGGTCGGTGAACTGTAGTAGCAGTAGATCCCGCCGCCGCACCCCCCGGCGCTATTGTACAGGATCGCATTGTTCCTAACCGTTGGTGAGCCTCCATACCAGAAGACCCCGGCACCGTAGCCGGCAGTGTTGTCCTCGATCGCGTTGTTCTGGATCATCGGTGAAGTGTAGTAGCAGTATATCCCGCCACCGCACGCCTCGGCAGTGTTGTCCGTGATCGTGTTGTTTCGGACCGTTGGCGAACTGTAACAGTCGCAGTAGATCCCGCCGCCGTAGGCGACGGCAGCGTTGGCCTCGATCGCATTGTTCTCGATTGCAGGCGAACTATAGTAGTAGCAGAATATCCCTCCGCCGCAGTAGTACTCGGAAGTGTTGTCCGTGATCGCGTTGTTTGTGATGATTGGGGAACTGTCCCAGCAGTATATGCCGCCGCCCGAGTAGGCAGTGTTGGCCGTGATCGTGTTGCTCACAATAGTCGGCAAACTTTCGTAGCAGTATATCCCGCCGCCGGACGAGTGCGCGGATGAATCCCCATTAGCGTTGCCACCAGTGATGGTGAAATCCTCGATAGTCAGCTCGTTCGCGTTGTAGCAGAAGATAACATGGTAGGCCGAGTCCTCCGCGTCCAGAGTCGTCGTGTTAGGGCCATCACCTGTAAGAGACACCCAGCTCTTCATTCTGAGTGGAAACCGCTCGCCGTTGGTCGAGGCAGAGTACGTTCCGGCGGCCACGTGGATGGTGGCAGGGGTGTTGAGCGCGGATGCGAGCGCATGTGTTATCGTTTTCCAGGGCGAGCTTTCAGACCCGTCGTTTGAATCGTCCCCTGTTTCCCCGTCAACGTAGTAATGAGATGCAGGCCAGAGACGAACTGCGAATGGCGCAAAGCTCGCGTTGCAGACCCACTCGTCGAAGCTGCCCGCTCGCGTCAGGACCGCCGCGAAGTCGTAGTGACCCGCCCCGCCGATTGGCGGCATCGAGCAGGGCACATCGAACCACCAGAAGGGCGTCCGGTCCATAGCAAAGCCAGGTGGCACGTAGATGTCGGGAATCCACGCCTCGAGGTTCCCCGACCAGCCGCTCTGTCCATAGGGGCTAAGCGTATAGAGACCGCCGTCTGGCGTCAGAAGACCGACGTATAAGTCAACGGACACTCCCGATCCGAGGTTCAGTGCGGCCAGGCTCACCTCGATAGTGTCGCCGTATTGGTACGTCTGAGCATCCGTGTAGATTGTAATGGTTGGCTCCGCGGTCACCACGATCGGCAGTAAGGCAGAGGCCGCAATTACGACGCAGGCCAGAATAGCTCTTTTCATATCTATCTCCTTCTGATAGCCGATGCAGCGTTTATTCACTGCTTATGAACAAGACGAACAGAACGATAAAAAGCCATAACAAAAGGTATTATACTGAGGAAGGGGCGAGATCCCAAGCGAAAGATAAGCCTGCCGCAGGACGCGTTCCTTGCGATGACGGCCGGCCGCAAGCCTACTCCGCCATAGCAGCTGTGGCTGCGAAGGCCGGACTGCCGCGGCTTGCCGACATTCGCCCTCATCTGCCCAGGGCTATTATCGCACCCATTGAGCCGACGAGGCGCCCATCGCGGCGAAAAGAATAGAACAGCTCGGGCAGACAAGACGTGCACAGCCCGATGTCCATGACGTTTTTCTGGGCCAGCCCTTGGGCAATGAGCTCGCATTTGACGAACGCTGGCAGGTCAACGAAAAACCGCCCATTGTCGCTGTGGACCACCTCTTGGCCGCAGCGCCTCGAGGCGGCCATGAACCTCCTTGCGACGTCCCGTCCCACCTGGAAACAGCACTTCTGAATGGCGGGGCCGAGGACCGCGATCAGGTCGGCCCGCCTGGAGCACAGGCGGTTCACCATCAGGTCGATAGTATTCCGGGCGATGCCCGCTAGAGCACCCCTCCAGCCTGCGTGAAACGCCCCAACCCGGCCTGCGGGATCGTAAATGAGAACGGGCAGGCAGTCGGCGGTGAGGATCAGAAGCGAGGCGCCCGGCGCCTCCGTAACCATCCCATCCGCATCAGGTATCCCGTCCTCGGCGGACCGTGCGCCTCGTCCGACATCGCGGCTGTCCACCACGACCGCACGGCCGGAGTGCACCTGCCTGGCCACTGTCAGTCCGGAGAGGTCGGCGGCTAGTATGTCACAAGCAGCGCGCCTCGCCTCCAAGGGCATCTCTTGGGCGGCGCAGTTACGAAAGCCGATGTTGAAATCCGCGCGAACGCCGCCTCGGGTGCTGATGCGAGTTGAGAAAAGATGTTTGACACCGAGCTCGTGCAGCCGTGAAGAGCGGAAATAGACGAAGCGCTCATAGTCAATCTGCTCGAACCCATCTGCCGGCATGACTGTCATCTCGTCGTTACACTTGGCCAACCTCGGTCGCCTATCCAACGTTCAGCCTGCGACCCACACTCGGTAGCCGAACGAGAAGTGCGGGGAGAAACGTTATCGACGCAAGTAGCGAGAATCCCACGCCCAGTATTGTGATGATGCCTATTTGAACAAGGCCCTCGAACCCAGCAAAGACGAGCGTGCCGAAAGCGAGAATCGTCGTTAGTGAGGTCAATATCAGGGCCTTACCTGTCCCAACAATGGCGTCTTGAGCGTGAGCCTTTTTTTCGAGGAAGCGATGGACGAGATGTATTCCGTCGTCGATCCCGATGCCGAGTATCATCGGCACGACGAACAGGTTGACTGGGTTGAGGTCGATGCCGAGCATTGAGGCCGTGGCAAGCATCATCAGGGCGCCGGAGCCAAGTGGCACGATTGCGATGAGAGCGACCCAGAGGTTTCTGAACTGCATCAGAAGAATCGCGAGCACGAGGACCGCAGCCACGATCGCTATGAGCCATATATCCTGCACGATCAGGTCCTTCAGCACGGCAGTGAGGTACGTGGTGCTGACTATGGACGGAGTGTTGCCGAGTCGCTTTCGGAGCTTATGCTCAAATGCCACGGCGTCGCGCTTGGCGGAAAGCAGTTTGGCGGGGGAGACGTAGCAGGCGATGCTCAGGCCGCTGCTGTCTGCCTCAAGGAAGCGCCTCAGCAGCCTCTTAACGGACTTGTCGGCCGCAAGTGCGTTCAGGTCGATTGGCTCTTTGACCGAGAGAGAAGCCGCCAGCTGGTTGATATACTCTCGATATAGGTCAGTCATTCTCAGCCCGCTGCCCTCGACAGCAGCCTCGAAGGCCGGAGCAATTGCCCGAGGCGACAGCTTGCCGGAGAGCCGCTCAAGGCGCCTTATGTTCTCCAGTTGCCTCGCGAGCGAGGGCACGAAATCGAGCAGCGATGATGCGGCGGCAAGCGTTCCATCAGCGATCATAGCGGCTGACTCGGTCTTCACGTGTTCTGCGAACTTCAGAGCGGCTTCACTGTCCGGGACAGTCTTGAAGATGATCCAATCCTTGAAGCTTCCTCCGATGTCGCGGCTTATCTGGGTCTGAAGTCGCGCTGCCTGGGAGGTCTTCGCTCTCAGTTTGGTAATGTCCTCGGAGAACTTGACCTGAGAGACCCTGATGGCAGCCAGGAGCGTCAGTATCGTCCATACCGCGATGATTGGGCCTGGGTGGTTTGTTACAAGTCTCGCAAGTTTGGTCAGGCCGAGAATAGCGGCCCTTGGAGTATTGACTTTGTGTCGTCCGAGTCGTTCCTGCTGTTTCAGAACTGCTCCCATGAAAAAGAACGTAGTAGAGAGACAGATGACGATTCCTGCCGCCGCCAACAGCCCTATATGTTTTACGCCTTGAAAGCGGGATAGGGCGCAGCTGAGAAAGGCTAGGGAAGTAGTCGCTGCGCAGGCAAGGGTTCCGGACCCGGTGCGGGTATATGAGATTCTCAACGCCTCCGCGGCCATCCTGCCCGAGGCGCGCTCATCGACGAACCTGCTGTATAGATGCACGGCGAAGTCGATCCCCAGGCCGACTACCGAGACCACGAGCACGATGGTCAAGATGTTGATGTAGCCAAGCGTTACGTAGCATAGGGCAAGTGTGAAAACTAGGGAGGAGAGTAGCGGCCCGCCCACAAACAGCAGACTTCCTGTGCTGCGAAAAGCTACGACGAAGAGCACAACAACGAGCGCGAAGGAGCTGATGAGCGTTGTGAGCGTGTCGTCTTTGATGAGTCCACTCTCCTCAAGCAGGATCGCGTGGGGGCCAGTGAACGAGATCGAGAGCCGTTGGGCAGCCTCGCCCATCGCCCACCCGTGAAGGTTGTCCTGCCACGCGAAAGCCTCATCCGCGCTCTCGCGCAAGCTTGCGAGCAGCGCCCGGTCGAAATCCAAGTCCTGGGGGTTCTTGGTCGGATAGATAAGCACGAAACCCATTTTGTGGTCGGCTGAGAAGTAGTAGCCGTCAATTAGGTCAAGTTTCAGGCCCTGTTTGAGTTTTGGGCTGTATTTGAACATGAACCGCCGAAGGTTGAGCGGATCGTGTTCGATGAACTCCTTCTGGACGATGCCGGCCTGAGAGATCAGCGTTGCCCGCGCTTGTTTGAGTGCCCGGCTCATGCCCTCCTTTGACAGGGCATCGATGACGTTGTTAAAGTCCTGCTCGTCAAGGAATAGAAAGATATGCTTAAGGAAGAACTTCCTGAAGAACCTGAGCGCCAGCTGGTTGGCGTTGAAATCGACGTCGCCAACCATTCGGCTCCCGGAAACGGACTCCCCGAAGTGTTTCACAAACTCCTGCACGAGGTGGACGTCCTGCGTCCCAGATGGTCTCACAACACCGATTAACGTCTCGGACCCGGCGAATCTCGAGAGCGCCTCGAAGTACTGATTGACGCGGGGATGAGACTGGGGAAGCAACTGGCGGATATCAGCCGAGAACTCAAGCCTAAGCGCTAGCACGACCGCGATCAAAAGCAGCGCCAAGGCCACAATGATGATGGTGCCAGACCGTCTGAAGCAGAGATTTGCTGTCCAACCGAGAACCCTCTCGAACATATCGTCTCTAGGCTCTCATAATTGACGCGCGCCGGCAACAGACGTCCGAGACAGCCGGCTGCATGACATTGGACCTGACCGGACGCCGTGCCTGAGGGCCCCATGAAACGAAAGCGGTGCCATGAACCAGTCCACGACAGAATGGGGGAACGAGTGTTCATGTGTGTTGATCCTTGGGCACTTTGGTGCAAGACTTACCTCTCGTCTCGTAATCTGCGGGGCGATTTATGCGTAGAAAGTAAAGAGGCGATAGTATTTTTTGTTTGGAGGACTATCATGGCAAAGCACAGGGTCGCCTATCTGCCGGGTGATGGTATCGGGACTGACGTTCTTGATGCCGCGAGACTCGTTTTGGAGGCGCTTGAGTTTGATGCGGAGTATATCCCAGGCGACGTTGGCTGGGAGTTCTGGTGCAACGAGGGCAACCCGCTTCCCCAAAGGACGGTCGATATGCTCAAGATGACCGACTGCTGCCTCTTCGGCGCGATAACGTCTAAGCCGTCGGAGGAGGCGGCAAGGGAGCTAGCCCCGCACCTCTGGCAGCAGGGCTTCGTCTATTTCAGCCCAATAGTAAAGCTGAGGCAGCTGCTTAATCTGCACACCAACATGCGGCCATGCAAGGCGTTCAAGGGCAATCCGCTCAACTACCGGGACGACATAGACATAGTGGTCTTCCGGGAGAACACCGAGGGCCTTTACAGCGGGGTGGAATTACATCCTGTCCCACGTGAGGTGATGAGATTTCTGGCGGATTACCAGCCGAAGGCGAGGCGCTTCATTCACGAAAGCCCGGATGACCTCGCGATCACGGTGCGGGTTTACACGCGGAAAGCCTGCCGCTCGATCGTTATGCAGGCCTTTGAATACGCCAAGAAACACAATCGCGCAAGTGTGACCGTCGTCGAGAAGCCGAACGTCCTGCGCGAGACCGGCGGGCTGCTGCTTAGCGAGGCTAGAAAGGCGGCAAAGAGCTATCCCGGCATCCAGCTCTGGGAGACAAATGTGGATGCAATGTGCATGTGGCTGGTCAAGAACCCACAGATTTACAGCGTGCTCTGCGCAGGCAATATGTTCGGGGATATAATCTCGGACCTCTCGGCGCAGCTGGTCGGCGGGCTGGGCTTCGCCTCGAGCGCCAACATAGGCGACGACTACGCTCTGTTCGAGCCAACTCATGGCTCGGCGCCCAAATACACCGGCATGAACAAGGTGAACCCCATGGCGGCAATCCTTAGTGCAAAGCTGATGCTTGAGTACCTGACCGAGCTAGAAAAGGCGCAGGTTCTCGAGAACGCCGTCGCAAGAGTCATCGCCGAGGGCAGAGTCAGGACCTACGACATGGGTGGCAGCGCCTCGACAACGGAGGTTGCGGAGGAGGTCGCCAAGTATTGCAGGTAGCTGAGCTTGCGCCGAGGATCAAGGAGCTCGGAGCCAGCATTCTTGCGGCGATTCGCTCAGTCGCATCAGAGGGCGAGATGCGGTCCACATCAGGATTGACGGACAGCGGAGACGCGTCGTTCAAGGTCGATCTCTTGGCTGAGAGGGTCGTCAAGGACTGGCTTGATACAAGCCCGGTCCCACTCGCAGCCTATACTGAGGAGATGGGTTTCATACCGGGGCGAGGCAATCCCCAATACGTTCTCGTGGTTGATGCGCTCGACGGCTCGCGCGCCTTCAGGGCTGGACTTGAAACTGCCTGCGTCTCCATCGCTGTGGCGCGGTTTCGTGGCAAGGAGGAGACACGCTTTAGGGACATCTTGCTCGGCTATCTTTGGGAGATAAAAACCGACACCGTGTTCGAGGCGAGCGCCGGCCAAGGCGTCTCAATAACGCGGGAGGGTGAGTCGCTTGCGCCGCTTTCAGCCGTGGCTCCGGGGCTTTCGGAGATGGCCTGGGCGTTCGAGGTGTGTGGCCGTCCGGCAAGGGAGCTTTTCTGGGTGATCGGGGACCTTGTGAACATGTCGGCCGTCCGCGGCGGGTGTTTCCTCTTCAACAGCACTACTTTCGGCATCTCTCGCATAGCCCTGGGCAGGCTCGATGCCTATGTCGATGTCGGCGTGCGCATTGTGGAGGAGCTCCCCGACTCGGTTGATGAGATGTTCCGGGCTGGCCAGCGACAGGTGCTGGGCCTCTTCCCTTACGACATCGCTGCGACTTTCCTCATCGCAAAGGAAGCGGGAATCGTCATGACGGACGCCTACGGTCAGGCGCTTGAGCCGAGGCGCTTGCTCGGCTCGGGGCCGGACACGAGGCTGTCCTGCATCGCGGCGCGCAGCAGCTTGCTTCACAAGCAAATAATGCATTATATTGATGGCAAGTTTGATGAACTGTCGCGGCGGCCAAGGGCCTGACGAAGGTCGGGCGCGCAAGGAGAAGAGAATCTTGCTGTTTCACCTCAACGTTACACTGGCTTATGCGATTTGCCGCTAGTTAAGGAATGAAATGGGCTACATTCTTGGTATAAATGAGCTGCTGCACGATACGTCGGCCGTTCTGCTCAAGGACGGGAAGATTGTCGGCGCGATTGAGGAGGAGCGGCTCTCCGGGGATAAGCACGCGCTCGGGCTCTGCCTCATGGGCAAACCGCCCTCCTACTCAGTGGATTGGTGCCTCGAGTACTTCGGGCTTGACGAGAGCCAGATCGATGCCGTGGCCATCAGCTTCGATGTCAACGCTCTCACGATGATGAAAATGCTCTACAATATCTTCTCCGAGGCGCTTCAGAAGATGTCGATTAGGAGCGCCTTCAAGCAGAAGTCAAAGAACGATCCGGGCATGAACATCATCCCAGGCGCAACGTTCGGCTTTCTCGTCAGGCGAAGGGCCTACTTCTCGGAGCTCAGGCGGCGCTTCAAAGAGGTCATATTCGTGAAGCACCACCTCGCACACGCGGCAAGTGCCTATTACTGCTCAGGTTTCGACCGGGCCAACATCTTCGTTACCGATGGCGTTGGCGACGAATCGCCCACCTCGCTCTACTACGGTCGGGACGGCGAGCTGATCCCGATCAAGCAGTTTCATCCGCATCAGTCCCTCGGCACACTCTATCGAACGGTCTCGCAGGTCTGTGGCTTCGTCTATTTCGACGCGGGCAAGACGATGGGGCTCTCTGCATACGGCACGCCGCGGCCGGAGCTCGGCGAATACCTGTCCGTATATCCATATTCGTACTGCATCGACTTCAAGGCCTTGCGCAAGCTCTGGAGATTCGCGCGAGATGACGGCCAGCCAATAGCCGACATTCACAAGGACATAGCAGCGACGCTTCAGGAGCGGCTGGAGCTGGCCGGGATGGAGATGACCAAACTGCTGCACGCCAAGACGGGCTGCCGCAATCTCTGCCTCGGCGGCGGCGTCTCTCTCAATTGCGTGATGAACTCGGCGCTGCTTGATTCTGAGTTCGTTGACGACATCTTCATTCAGCCGGCTGCGATGGACATGGGCGCGGCGCTTGGTGCTGCGGTCTGGATTGCCCATCTGAGAGGCGAACCGATGCCTGACGCAATGGAGGACGTGTTTCTGGGCCCTGAGTATTCCAACGACGAGATTAGAACTGTGCTAGATGCGACGCCGGGTATCTCGTACAAGCATTACAAGCAGATCGAAAAGCCAGTGGCGAAGCTCCTGGCCGAGAACAAGGCCGTAGGGTGGTTCCAGGGTCGGATGGAGTTCGGGCCGCGAGCGCTTGGCTCAAGGAGCATCCTTGCCAGCCCAATAGAACCTTATATGAAAGACCTAGTCAACGACATCAAGGGCCGCGAGCGGTGGCGTCCCCTCGCCCCTGCCATTCTCGAGGAGCGAATGCCGGATTGGTTCCATAACCCTTATCCGAGCCCGTTCATGACGCTGAACTTCCATTTCAAGGATGGGGTCAAGCAAAGAGTCCCGTCGGTAGTTCACGTTGACGGCAGTGCGAGGGTCCAGTCCGTGCCAAAGAACTCACGCGCAAAGCGATACAGAAGGCTAATTCAGGAATTTGAGAAACTAACTGGCGTCCCGATGCTTCTGAACACCTCGTTCAATGAGCGAGGCGCACCGATCGTCTGCGCCCCCAAGCACGCCTTGGCATCGTTCATGAACACGGCGCTTGACTTTCTTGCGATTGGAGACTTTCTTGTATCCAAGATACGAGAGTAACCTTACTTTGGCCAGGGGAACGACATGAATGCAGACTCGGGAACTTACAGCTCTCGGGGTTGTGTTTCTTTGGGCTAGTCAGTTTACGGATAATGGGGAGGTCATCTTGAAGTTCTACGCTCTGCGTATTCGGGCTTTGGTCACCACGCTGATTCTGCTCGAACTACTCTTGCTCATTCCTGCTCGGCTTTCTGCCGAGACTCTCCGTGTCCCCGAGGAGTTCCCGACGATCTCTGCCGCGATGAACGCGGCGTCGCCGGGCGACGAGGTTCTGGTTGGCCCCGGCGAATACAACGAGAACGTGTTGATGAGCCCGGGTGTCTCGCTTGTCGGCGCGGGTCCTGATAACACGCTTGTTGACGGTGGTTTGAAGCCTGCAATCGTATGCGCCGAGGACTGCAGCGTAGGCCAACTGAGGCTCATCTCCGGCTCAACCGTGGCAACGCTCTACTCGCGGGACGTCTCGGTTACACTTTGGTCAAATGAGATCTCAGGGGGTGGCTACGGCATCTTATGCACTGGTGGGACGATCGTCGCCGTAGGCAACGAGCTGCATGACAACTATGCCTCGGGAATTAAGGTCGATGGCTGCGACGCGCAGATTGACCAGAATCTCGCCTACTTCAACGATCTTGACGGCATTCTCTCCTTCCAATCAACTATTGAGGTCACGGGCAATTTCTGCTTCGGAAACGTGCATGCGGGAATAAACTGCAGAGACGGCACGGTTGCTTACATAGAAGGCAACATTGCCCAGAGCAATCATCACACCGGCATATTCTTCATCCGATCAACTGGAAGTGTGTTAGGAAACGATTCAAGCCGCAACGCACAAATGGGCCTTCGGGCCGTTGACTCAACCGATGTTACGTTCAGCTTCAATTCAGTAACCGAAAACTTCGACCACGGCGTGCAGTTTATGAATTCTTCCGGCCAGGTACTCGGCTGCACTATTCAGTGCAATCGCCTTGCGGGGATACACCTCGCGGAAGGCTCGGACGTTACCATTTCTGGCAACGTGCTCGAGCGCAACTTCGAAGGAGGCGTTCTTGTAGAGGAAGGCTCCAACGCTGCCCTCACGAACAATTATTACCATAAGAATTACACAAACGGGATATCGGTCCTGTCCTCTGCAACCGCCCAGATCGTCAACGAAACGAGCCTCGAGGATAGATTCAACGCTCTCCACTGCGAGCAAGCAAACCATGTTACTGTAAGACGCTGTATGTTCCTAAGAAGCCACTTGCTAGGCATCGGGGCGATCGATGCGGATGTCGAAATGAGCAACTCCGTTGTGGCCGGCCCCTTCTACAATGGGATTTTCTCGGATGGGTCTTCCTTAAACATCTCTAACAACGCTTTCTTCTCTATCCCGCTCACCTGTATTCTCTGTCAGGACTTTGGCCCTCACATCATTGTGAACAACATCTTCGCAAACGCCCAACACGCCGTCTGGGCGGCTGTTCAACTTCTGCCGGTTGGCCTTGAGATAGCCTATGACGATGCCTGGGCCATGGAAGCCCCCCCGTATGTCTATGACGACGGGTCGGTGGCTTTTATGCCCTCTCCCGGCACCGGCCTGATCTCAGCGGACCCACTGTTTGCAGACCCCCAGAACTACAACTTTCACCTACAGGCAGGCTCGCCCTGCATCGATGCTGGCTTGCCAGAGAGCAGCATGAACGACAGAGACGGTTCAATCAACGACATGGGCGCCTACGGTGGTCCTTACGCGGGTTTCATTGGCGCCGCCCCACTCATTCGGCCGCATTACTGGTCTAGTGAGCCACGTCCGTTCACTTGCACTATCCCTTACGGTTTCTCAATTCACGCGCCGCTTCTGTCCGTTGAAGCCTCGTTGCTCCCGCTTGGGAAATACGAGGTCGTCGCAGGGGCAATCGACCCGAACACTCCGAGCTAGTCGGCGAGTTAGGACGCGCTGTGTTTCGCATCTTGCCAAAAAAATCCTTGCCGGCCTTACCGGAAGAAATCCGCTCGCAGACCTATGACGATGCCGGCACGAGTTTATTCAATCAAAGCGATGCGGCCGGTGTCTGACAAGACAAAAATCATCAGGGCCGGCGACATCGTAGTTTTTGTCGTGCTGGGCGCCTCTGCGCTGTTCATGATCTGGGCGGGAGCGGGGGCGCCCAAATCTATTTCAGAAGTTGAAGTATCCGTCAACAGCGATGTCGTCCATCGCGCCTCGTTGGGTCAGAACTTCACCCAAAAGGTGCTCGGGCCGCTCGGCATAACAACAGTGATGTGCCTGGATGGATACGTCTGGGTCAAAGACTCGTGCTGCCCGAACAAGTTATGCGTAAAGACCGGCAAGATCCATACCCAGGGCCAGACCATCGTGTGCGTCCCCAACAGGGTCGTGGTCAGGATTGTCGGTGCGGACGCTGTCGATGCCATCACCATGTAGCCCGCGAGCGTGGGCCGGGCTTTCTAGCCTGCCACCGCCGTTGCCGATTCAGGTAGGGCTGCCGCTTGCCGCACCCATCTATCTTTCGGGCGGGGCAAGGAGGCCGTCTAATAAGTTGGTTTCAACGGGGATGGCGCAGCGGGGTATGCCACATGTAGGGGCAGGCCTTGTGTCTGCCCGAATATATAGATGGGCGGAGACAAGCCCCGCCCCTACAAATGCCTCTGTGCGACGGAGACTCAAATGCCTGGAGTGAACCATTAAAACGCTGATCGTCAGGCCGCCTAGAATCATGGGGGGCCTCGAAAAAAGCTCTGTGCAACATCCAATAAACATCGCCTCGCTTGCTGCATTCCTGCTCGCGAACGGAATCGACACGAGGATAGTCGACTTCGAGGTTGAACATCTCTCCGACAAGGAGTTTGCGGCAAGGGTCTCCGATTATGGACCTGACCTCGTCGGCTTCACGTGTCTGTCCGCAACCGTTGTCGCCGCGAATCGCCTCGCCAAAGTGGTCAAAAGCTGCTGTCCGGACGCACTCGTAGTCGCGGGCGGCCCACACATTAGCGCCATGCCAGAGCGCTCGCTTCAGGAGTTCGAGGGGTTCGACGTGGCGGCCTTCGGTGAGGGCGAGGAGACGCTGCTGGAGCTCTGCCAGCGAGCCTCCGAAGGCGCCAAGCCGAACCTACACGGCGTCCGAGGCGTTGCATACCGCAGCGGCTCGGAGACCGTCACCGAAGAGAGCAGGCCACTTATCAATGACCTCGACAAGCTGCCTTTCCCCGCAAGACACCTGCTCAATCTCGACCTATACCGAGCCGGCCCAACGCCCGGAGTCGCCGACTCCGCCTGCCGTTCAACCGTCCTCTTCACCTCCCGCGGCTGCACCGAGGACTGCACGTTCTGCGCCTCGAAGATCACGTTCTCCCGCCGGCTTCGATTCCGCTCGTCCGAGCACGTTCTCGCCGAGGTCAAACAGTGCATCGAAAAGTTCGGCTTCGATCACTACACGATCGACGACGACACCTTCACACTCAACAGGAAGCGCCTCAAGAAAATGCTCGATGGGTTCGCGGCACTCGGTATCAGCTGGGACTGCGACACCCGAGTTAATGCCGTCGATCAGGACATGCTCGCCAAAATGAAGGCCGCAGGCTGCAAGAAAGTGGCGTTCGGCATCGAGTCCGGCAGCGACCGGATAAGGAATCTGATAAAAAAACGCATAACAGAGGAGCAGATAATCACGGCTTTCGACGCCGCCAAGAGGGCCGGCCTCGCCACGGAGGCGTTCTTCATCATCGGAAGCCACCCAAGCGAGACGCTCGATGAGGTCCAGATGACCTTAAAACTTGCAAAACGCGTCGCGCCCGACTTCATCGTGGTCAACGTCGTTACCCCCTTCCCGGGCACTGAGCTCTACGATACTATGCAGGCGGGCGGCTACATGCCTGAGACGCTGGACTGGGAGAAGTTCGACTGCACACACACCCAGCCGTCGTGGCACACCGAGCACTTCTCCTCAGATGACCTCGTCCGCTTGCAGCGCTGGTTCTACCTTCGCTACTCGCTCTCGCCTCGGTTCATCCTATCGACTCTGAGTCACATCAAAAGCCTCAAGGCGCTCAGATACTACGTCTCGACCGGCCTCGGCTTCTTCAAATACCTACTGTTTGAGAGGCGCAGGTAGCTAGCGGGACAAGATCAAGCCTGATGACCACGATTCTAGGCCATTTCATCTCGGGCCTCTCATCTCGTTTCCGTGTTGGCGATCTCGATTGTGAGCGCCTCGAACTTGCCCAAACTAGCGATTGTCCTCGAACATGACACCTTCCGCGAGTTAGTTGCCCTCGTTGACCTCTATGCGGAGAGTCTCGAACTTGCGGTCGAGGGGGCCGATGAGCTTCTGCGTGCCTCGGCCGGTCATGCAGCCCCAGAACGTGTAGCTCCCGGGCGGGATGCTCGCCTTCGGCATCTCGATGATCGTCGCGGATTGATTGAAGCCCGCGTAGAGATTGATTTGGATGGGAGAGGGCTCCTGCATCCAGTTCGGATAGAATAGAAGTGAAGCCCCTATCTGGCAAGCGATGTAAACGTCAACCCCGACAACGGGCTGTGTGTTGAAAACACTGGCCACTATGGCAATGGCCTCAGGTGTCTCCAACTTGTTAAGGGCAAGTCGCATCTGTGGCCAGCCCCCATCAGAGATCCTGGTCAGGCCAGCGCCAATTCTATCAGAGAGCCACACGTTTCCGTCATAGTCGATGATCATTGCGCCAACGTCGTTGCTT
>DATLAJ010000070.1 GCA_035527515.1 bacterium | reverse complement strand
ACAGATTCAGCCGAAACTCCTTCACCATCGCCGCCATCTGCGCGTCGTTATGGAGTGGGTCGTACCAGTGCGGAGCCTTTGCGCCCTGTGCCATACGAAGGGCTGATTCTGGATGTTTTGCGGGTGGCTGTCCGAATCTGTACGGCACCTCTTGAAGCATCATCGCCACTGCACACGCGCGCGTTATCTCTGGGTCGGTCATACGGCCTCCAGCATGGAGAGATCGCAACGATGGCGCTCGACCTCACCGTGGTTCTTGTGATGGACGATGCACACCATGTCCCGGCCGGCGCGGTAGCCCTGCTGCGAGTGCCAGGCATCTCTTGCAGCAAGAGTCCGAAAGTACTCGCACACCACCCCAGGGAACTCTTTCATGTCCCGGTGATGGATGTGTCCGAGATACCAGTACCTGTGCGTCGTCCCGCCCCAATCCACAGGCCTGTCTGCGGCCATCACACCAGGGAGCGCGGCCACTTTTGTCGTGTCCCCGTGCGTGCTACCGATCAGCACCTTTCCGAAGGTGTAGTACCAATGAACCGCTGGGCTCAGGTCGACCACGACACGATCGTCCAGGTGGAAGAACGCATCTAGGGCAAGAGACAGAGCGAAGCTGGTGTGCGGGTCGTGGTTGCCAGCATTCAGTTTCACGATCACCTTCTTGTGTTTCTTCAGTAGGGCCTTGATCGTGTAGATCATCACCCTAAGGCCTATCTGTAGCACTCGAGCCCATCGTGTATCAACGTCCAAAGCATTGGCGTTGCGCGGCGTGGCGTTGCTCGAGTTGTCTGCGTGGAATAGATCCCCCAGCTCCAACAGCAGGGCAATCGCAGATGCCGGCGCACACGCGACCAGCCGATCGATCGCCGAGCACATAAGACGCTCCGCGATCTCCAAATCAAAATCTGACCCGGTCTCCGCGGCCCAGGAATACATGCCCAAGTGGGGATCCCCGACCGGATACACAGTCAAGAGGTCTTCGTTGACGCGCGCAGGCGCCCGGATCTTCGGCGACTTCCCCTTAACATCCTCGACCAGCCACCCCACCCACTCCTTCAGTGCGTCGTATGCCTTGTCGTTGTTTAACTTGGTCTTCACCCATTGAGCGGTGGGTTTCCCGTCGGCATCGTAGTGAGTCGAAACCCCGGACACGTCGAAGGGGCTCGGCGCAATGTGAGTCATATCGGACTCAGGCGCGTACCCAGCCTTGGCGGCCCTTTTCTTTACACCACTAACGGCACCCTGGATGGTCGAGAGTCTTACCCCGATATCCCTAGCGGCACCGCGCCATCCAAGCTCGTTGACCGCATCGATGCACTTGAGTTGGGTTTCCGTCGCCCACTCTTTGAGTTTAGGGTCTATCCTCATTTTGCAGTTTCGCCAGCTTCGGCGCTTTGTTGGAAGCCTTTAACCTGTAACGAGCCACGCGCATCGTGTTCAACGATACGACGTAAATCGGCAGCTCGCTGTGGTGGTCTACCTTGCACGCCTCCCTGACAGCTTCAGCGGGAGACATACCTAAAATTTTCATGCAGTACAGTGCTACCTTCGCACCGCTACCAATGGCAGCGACGCGCTCTATGATCGGGTCTCGCTCGAGGTACTCGTTGTAAACCGCAATACCGCGACGGGAAAGCTCGAGCAGCTTCCAATCCCAATCGTGATCGTAGTCGGGAGGGCGCGGCTTCAGCTCTGGGTTGCGCTCACTCTGCAACCACTCGAGAGCCATAATGGCCCCAGCGCAGTTCTCACCCGACAGACCGTACAAAGCTCCCACGCTTTTGGCGGGGTAAAGCTTGAGGCTGACGAACGTGTCGTCATTAACCTCCGTGTATCCAGCCCGCGTATCGCACGCAATGCTCTCGCGGTCGCACGCGATCGTCGTCATCAGTTAATCCACGCTTCGTCGGGACGATGGATGCCGATTTGAGTGTCCGAGATCACAATCATCTGTCCGTCGTTCAGGTACAGGCTGGCGCTATCGGCCTCGATATCGAATCCGATTATCGTGCGGCCTACGGCCCGGTTGAAAACCTCGTCCAGTCCACCACTATCGAAAGATCCGCTCATGCGTACACCCCGTCGGTTGCCTGCAGCCAAGCATCAAACGGGATATCCTCCTGCTTGATGTACCCGGTCATTCCCTTCGTCGCCTCTATGGCGGCCAGCACGCCCGTCGCGGTCGCGATCTGTATTGCACTAAGCCCCGGCGCCGGCTTCACCTCGAACTCGATCTCGTGATCCACTTCGCCGTCTAGCACATTAACCGATGCAACTACTCGGTCAAGCATCCCGTCGTCGGGCCAACGCTCAATCAACTTCTGCGCCAGGTCTCCGCCCTCGGCCCTCATTTTTATGATCTGGTCAAGGTGCCCAGGGTATCTCAGCGTCCTGTACCCCATGGGTCCCGTGTCGGGGAAGCTCTCCAAGAGAGTGCCTAAGCCACCGCTCGTGTTGAAGTATTCAAACTCCGAGCCCATAACCCACTTCGTTCCCCGAACAGCGAGGGGCGCTACTGTGATATCTGTCCCCCGCATTCCGCGCTCGACCACCATCTCAGAGTAGAGATTAGCCAGCCCCTCCGGCGACCACGTCACGCTGTATCCCTTCCACCGTGACTCAGGGAGGGCCCCGCAATAAATCATGCACTCGTGGATCCTACCAACAGCCTCTCGCATCATCTTGCCGGCGAGGATGTTCAACGCCCCTGGTGCGATACCGCAGTTCGGGACGAAGAGCTGCCCGGGGGTCTCGTTCGCATGGAACCTGGCAAGGTCAGCCGTCTTTTCCACCCGCTCCGATGCGTCGAAGTATGCGCGCATTGGACCGAACATGTAGTTCAGGTTCTGGGTGAAGTTGACCGTGGCGTCCGCGTCGAAGGCCTCCCACAGGGCGCTGCGACTATCACCAAGATCGTACCCAACAATCGAGTGGCCGTGTCCAGCAGCAAGCACGGACAGCGCGCTGCCGATTCTACCCTTCACACCGAGAATGCCGATTTTCATAAAGCCTCTTTGTAAAAAAACCCACTGGGCTGCGTCATAGGAAGAGTGGTCTCGTCGCAGGGCCTAGATAAACCTCGCGCCACAGGTTCGCTCTGCATCCGCCTCGTGGGAAAACTGGTTGCGGGGGACGGACTCGAACCGCCGACCTGTGCATTATGAGTGCAATGCTCTACCAACTGAGCTACCCCGCGTCTGAATCAACGTACCTCGCCAGGGCAGCGCGAACCTCGAGCGGATCAATATCCAACTCATCGCACACCCAGATAAATTCTCTCTCCCCACCGCCATCGGAGGCTATCCAGTCCCGGGCTGAGTCTATGATTGCCTGCTTGCACCGGCCGTACATGACAGCGTACTTCTCGGGGGTCTCGTTTCTGATCTTCTGTACGGTCGATCGACCCATGCCGTATGAGGCACGAACGTCGTCGAGCGTAATCGTTGCCTCACCCCTGGCGTCATGGAAGGCTCTCCCTATGACCGCGAACCAGATGGCCCTGTATGGGTTTAGCTCTGGGGACGCTCCCCTGCCGAGGCTGTAATCCTCCTGCGTTTCAGCGTCCAGAAGAGTGGAGAGTGTAGCTGGCTTTCGATTGGCTTTTTCCATTCGCGTATTATCCCACAGATACCGGGATGATGCAATAAAAAGGTGGGCGGATTTGTCGCGCCGCCCCGCGGCGGCCGGGGACCAGTCTGGCAAGGATGGGTGGAATCCCGAGCCGCTATGCCACTGGGGCATAAAAAAAGGCCCCATGAAGGGGCTCTCACGTTTCGTCAGGGCGTGGAATCCCCGACCGAGGTCGACCATACCACAGATAGAGGACAAAGTCAAAGCAGAACGTCGGCCTTTTTCATCAATGAAATCAACGCTATCTCGGCCTCGTCGCAAATTCTTTTGATTTGAGAGCGAGAAATACGGCCCGATCTCCATACGGCGGGCCCCAATTCCCGGAGATATATCACGTTTATGGAGTTGATCTGGTGCCCATTGAGTTGGCGAATGCAAGCAGACAGCGACCGCATTGTCGCCGACTGAATCATCGAGTCGTACTCCTCGTCCTCCGTGTTCCAACTGACGTGGCCGGAGACTGAATTGATCCAAGGAACCGCCCTCGGGTATCCGTTTGATGGAGCCCAATCGCGACGCCACCGGACCCAATCACGGAGTAGAGACTGAATCCGATGTAACTCCTTGGGGTTATGTTTCATGTTTCGAGGATCGTTATCCCGTATAGCACCTTCAGCATGTCCCTCTTGAGCGAGTAGTGCTGGTACGCTGCCCCCTTCTTCATTCCCTTGACGTCCTCGACGACACGATCTCCGTCCTGGTAATAGACGAAGTCAGCAACGTAGGTGGTGACTTTGATATTGTGGATCTCGATCGGCATCCTGACCTGGCACTCCAGATTCTTAATTACGCCGGCCTTCTCCATCTCCCTGAGAACAACGAATCTATTGGCCTCCTTCTTGGAATGGAATTTTCGCCCATCGACCGTGGTGATTTTATTGAAGTACTTTGTGTGCCCGGTCACCCCACCCAGGATTCTGTTGAAATACTTTGTGCGCCGCTCCGGGGGAACTTTCCGCCCAGCGCGGGGTTTGATGCGGGGCTTCTTGGGTATCTTCGGCTTAACAATAACAATAACCGCAGGTGGTAGAACCGCTTCTTTCAAGACCACCCGGGTCTCCCGGGCGTCGCTGAACCTATTGAGCTTCTGCGTGGTGATGCGATCCGCCTTGTTTTCTAGGGCCTCCTGGGCCTTACGAATCCGGGCCTGCATCTCTGGGCTGTAGTCCGTAAACACCGGGCGCCGGGCCATCAGGATTCCACCGATTGACTTAGGGCCTGGCACACGTACTCAACTTCACTCCTCGTGAGGGACGGGTAGTAGGGTAGCCCGAGTGAGTGGCGCTCGATCCACCGGGTAACCGGGAGTTCCGGGTAGTTGAATGAGGTCGACAGTGGGTGCCTATCCATAGCCGGGCAATACCACTGCCGGGTCTCAACACCATTGGCCTTCATCCTTTCCTGAACGGGAACGGCGTCAACAGGTAACCCCACAGACATGATGGGGTAGGCGCCACGAGGTCTCTTGGGCCTAAATGCCCACGACGGTAGAAACTCTTCATATAGGTCGTACAGCCTGACCCAAGACTCTCTATCGTAGGCGTCGAGAGAGGCTAGAGCAACAGCAGCCGTATACTCGGACATCTTCCCGTTCGTTCCGTTCTTGATGGATGCGGTTCCGGGGGCCAGCATCCCAAAGTTTGATCGCATCCTTAATTCATTCTCCATCTCCTCTGTCTTGCAAACGATGTACCCACCCTCCCCAGCTCCCACCATCTTTGTGGCGTGCATAGAGAACACGGCAATCTTCGGCACGTCTCCAAACATGAGTTGCTCGCCAAACGCCGCGGCGGCATCGACCATAGGGCCGTCTGCAGGGGTTCCGTAAAGTGCGACGTTGGGGTGAGCCCAGGTCTCCTTGTCGACGTCCCCGTAGTGTACATTTAGGCCGGAGTTAGCTGCCGCTAGGATTGTCGCCGGGAATGTGAGTGCGGGGAGGGCGATGGCCTTCAGCCCTGCCTCTCTCAACATCTTGTAGACGATCTCGAGGCCGGTTGTGCAGGACGAGACCGTTACGACTCGGTTCCCCGGATACCTGTCCCTGAGACGCGACTCCAGCTCCTGGACGTTGTGCCCGAAGTTCGTCGCCCACTTCGCTTCCTCGATCCGACGAAGGTAGGGGATGAGGCTGTCCGTGGTGGGTAGTGTTGGAACAAGAAGCTTGATCATACGATGTCCTCTTTTTTATCCCCGATCATCAAGACCACATGCACATCGCCGGTCATCATGTCCTCGCGTATGTTGATAATTGCCGGGGCTATCTCCTTGGCAGCCTCCCTTGCCGCTTCCTCGACCAATGGTTCGATTCGGTCTATGAGCTTGTCCCTAATTTCGTTCTCGATCCTCTTGTAGATCGCATCACAAAGAGCGCTGGTAAGTCTATCCACCGAGGTCTTGTAAGTAATAGCCATGCTAGTTCCCCATCCGTATCTGGTTAAGGTCGCGCAGCTCGTCGTCTGTCGCCGCTCTGTAGTGCAGTGAGTCCTCGAGACCGCAGTGGAGGGCTACGTCACCCGCCACAATCCTCCCCATGACGCCGTGCTCCTTGACCCACTCAGGGACCACCTCCGGGGGGATTGGAACCCACCCGTCCCTACCGTTCTCGCTCGCCATGACGACAACCAGGGCCTGCTTCAGAGGCTCTCCTACGTCGAAGATTTCATCAGTCATGTGATCCTCTCCTTAGGAACCGCCCGGTGCCCGTACATCGTCTCACCCGGAGCCACGTCCTTGTGTACGATAGCTCCAGCCTGGATGACTGCCCACGCCCCAACCTTCACTCCGGGGAGAACCTTCGCCCCAACCCCGAAGTACGCCCCCTCACCGACGGTGACGTTGCCCATCAGGCCCACGTATGGGCTGAGGGTTACGAAATCCCCGACCACGCAGTCGTGCCCGACGGTGGAGTGGTAGTTCATGTCCACGAATTGCCCGATCTTCACTCCGGCCGCGGCGTCCGAGAACGGACCCATGATAGTCCCGCCACCAATCCGAGCGCTATTGCAGCGGTGCGCGAAGCGGTGCTGGAAAACATATCCGTACTGGCGTAGCACCGGAACCAGTTCCACAATCACCTTGCGCGCAGCCGGGGATCCCATGGCGATGTATGGAACATGGAAGTCATCCTTCCCACCAGTCCAATACCCACCATCCCCCAACTTCAGCAGCTCACCCAAGTCGGCAATCCGCCACCTCACGTTGAATTTCTCGTGCCCCTCCAATGGGCCTAGAGGTTTCTCGTCGTCCGCGAAGGCGACGTGCGGCGTGTCCAGCCAATCGCATAGCTCCCGGCCGTGCCCTCCGGCGCCAATGATTATGTAGTTCAATCTCACTTTGCATACCTCGATAGGTCTTCGTTCACCCACACAAGCAACCCCTCCTCACGTAGCCACGGGACAGAGAAGATGCTGCAGAAAGTTCTCGTCCCCATCCCATGGAACCCGGACCCAGACCTCTGGGCGTCATGGTGCTCTGGACATAGACCCACCAGAGCAAACGGCGAGCGCTTGCTCGAGCCGCCCGCTATGTGGTGGAGCTGGGCAGGGACGTTCCCGTGGCCCAGGCGCCGGCAGACAACACAGCCAACCGAAGCAACCCTGTCCTTGTGCCTCTGAGCTGGCGTCAGTGCCATAAGGCGGCCCAGTATTTCCTGAACCTCCAGACGAATCTCTCACGGATTAGGTCGATCTGCCAGAGGACCACCTCGTCAAACCACCGCCACAGTTTTCTCATGTGTATGCCCTTCCCTCGGCCCGGGCGTTGGCCTGCTGGGTTCTCCACATTTCAATTTTGGCCTGAGCGGCGATCATCATCCAGCGGTGATATTCGTCCTTCTCTATCGCTTCCTTCAGGGCTTCCAAGTGTTCGCCGTATGTTACGCTGGCATACGCATCGCGCTCCTGCGCCCCCAAGGGCTGATTGTCCTTCTCGCGCATGACCTGGGCCTTGACCACCTTGCGGTACTCGTCAAGGTAGAGCCGGTTCGCCCTGGCCTGGCCCGCCTTCCGGGCGTTGTCCCTTAGATAGTCGACTGACTTTTCGATGTCGTCTTCGCTGATCATACTCCTATCCTCTCTTCAGGTACTCATCAAGGCACGAGGATCCTCGGCCGGGAGCCAAAACACAGCAAGGCGACCGCTACGGGTCTTTTCCCTAGCCCCCCTGTCGACGATCAATCCAGCTACAGCAAGCTCTCTAATCCTAGCAGAGGCCGTCTGATGGCGCATATTTAGAGCCACCTCAACCCCATCACATGTGCCACCACCCCGATCACGCAGGAACCCCAGAACCTCTGACCTCATGGAGCCAGCACTAGGCTCAATCGAGACGGCCGCCGCCTCGCTAGTATCACTTCCCTTAACGAACGGGGGGAATATATTCAAAACTCCATCTTCCCTACTATCGCTGATCACTTGCTTCTCCTGATCCTGGTTGCCTTGGGTTTCTTCTTCACCTCTACCTCCACCGGCTTGTCCGCCATCGACTCCTCCCACCGCTTCACGGACTCCTCTGACGCCGGCTCACAGAACTTGATCTCGAACCGATCGCACGCCTCCCACGGATCCTTGACGTGGAGAAGGGTGATCTCACCGGTCTCCTTGTTTTCGTAGCGTAGGTTTGGCTTGGCGCTCACGCAGCCTCCAGAAGCTCTTCCTTGTCGACCTTCATCCTGAGTTCCTGTCGAAGATGCTTGTACGGGGTGGGTAACTCAACCTTGTCCTGGGTGCTGCGAGACATGCGCCTGTACGTCTCGAGCGCCCGTCGTGCGGCCTTACGTGTGCGGCGGCCACCAAGCTTCCGCCGAAATTCCCTTGCGTTCATACTGCCTCCTTCGTTGCGGGTGCTGCTGCTCGCAATCGTTCCACTAAGGCACGATTGCCGGTTAGCGTAATCCAGTAATCGTCTACGCCTTCGTTCAGCAGCTTCGTCAGATCC
>DATLAJ010000069.1 GCA_035527515.1 bacterium | reverse complement strand
ACGCAACGGGGAGGGGGATTGTGGCGGTATTCGCACCGTCAGGCTACGCCTGCGGCTACCCATGGTCTGCCCTTCGGGCAAGAGCTTCTGCCCTCCATCCGCGAGGCAGCCGCAACGTTCCGCGCTCCAATCTGATTGTCGGGGAAGCTCCTGTGGCTTGCAAGGATGAGCGAGGTTGTGCTATTTTGAATGTAGAGAGTGCGGGGTCGGAGGAGGTCCGCCTAAAGTCGCTGCCCAGAGGTGGCGACTTATTCTGCTCTGGGCCCAGCGGCCAATTAGTAAGCGAGAGTTTCGGGATGTTACATTTGTTCAACACCATTAGTCGCAGGGATGAGGAGTTCGTTCCTCTGAATCCGCCCAACGTTGGGCTCTACACCTGCGGCCCGACGGTGTATAGCTACATTCACATTGGGAACCTACGCACTTTCTTGTTTGAGGACCTGCTGAGGCGGTATCTCAAGTTCAAAGGTTTCAAGGTAACACAAGTGATGAACGTGACTGACATTGACGACAAGACTATAAAGGGCGCCAACGAGGAGGGGATTTCGCTTGGCGAGTTCACGTCGCGTTTCACGAGGGCTTTTTTCGAGGACATCTCGGCGGTAGGGATCGAGCTGGCTGAGCATTATCCACGGGCGACGGAGCACATTGGGGATATGGTGTCGCTGATAGGGCGGATACTGCGCAATGGGTATGCTTATGAGAGCGATGGGTCGATCTACTTTGACGTGAGCAAGTTTAAGCCTTACGGTGCTCTTACGGGGGTGAAACCGACTCTTTGTCAGGTTCGTTCTAGGGTTGACCGGGACGAGTATGAGAAGCAGGACATTAGGGATTTTGCGCTTTGGAAGGCGGCGAAACCGGGTGAGCCGTCTTGGGACACAGAGCTTGGCACTGGTAGGCCGGGTTGGCATATCGAGTGCTCTGCAATGAGCATGAGATACCTGGGGGAGACGTTTGACATCCACACCGGCGGAGTCGATAACATGTTCCCCCATCACGAGAACGAGATCGCACAGTCCAGGGCGGCGACAGGGAAACCGCTTGCCCGCTATTGGCTGCATTCAGAGCACCTCTTGATGGACAGGAGCAAGATGGCCAAATCGGCCGGCAACATCTACACGTTGCGTGAGATCACCGCGATGGGTTACGAACCACGTCAAGTTCGCTACTTCCTACTGTCCGCGCACTACCGCAAGCAGCTGAACTTCAGCCTTGATGCGCTACAGCAGGCAGCGGGTCCGCTTGCAAGGATAGACGGCTTCGTGAGAAGCCTGCGCTCGGCCAGCTGTTCAAATAGCGACGGTCCCGCGGTCGCGCAGTCCATCAGTGAATGCGAGCGCGAGTTCGAGGCGGCGATGGACGACGACCTCAACATTTCAGAAGCTATGGGCGTTTTTTTCACATTTATCAGATCAGTGAACGAGCTGATGCATGGGGGGGAGATAAGCGAGAATGACAGGAGCTCCATTGAGAGCCTTCTTGAGCGTATTAACTCTGTGGTCGGCGTGATTGAGCTTGGTGAGGAGGTTGAGCTCTCGCAAGAGGAGGATGAACTCATCAAGATGCGACGTGAGGCGCGGAGGTCCCGGGACTGGGCCTATGCAGACAGACTTCGTGAGCAGTTGAGAGACAGGGGAATCATTATAGAGGACACAAAGGATGGGATCAGGATCAAGCGTTTGCAGTGAATTAGGGTTCGGCGGGTCTCCCGTTGAAAGGCGGGCGACATGGAGTTGTTTGGGGGCTAGAATGGATGCTCGCTTTGCTTTGAGGGATGTGCCGGGTTCTGCCGAGGGTGCGGTTTATGGCTCAGAATGCCTGCGCAGTTTCACATCTATCTCAGGAGGGAACTAGAGATGGTGCTGCTGGCGATGCGCAAGCATATGAAGAAACTTTCTGTGCTCCTTTGGATTGTGATAGCGGCTTTCGTCGGAACGATATTCCTCGTCTGGGGCGCCGGTGATCGTGGGATTAGCCACGATGAGAGCTCTGTGATGGCGTCGGTCAACGGGGAGCAGATAACCCCCGGCGAGTATCAATCTGCAATGCGGCGTTATGCGGACTACTACCGCAGCATTTACAAGGATCAGTTGACGCCTGAAATGCTGGAGAACCTAAACCTTCCCAATCGCGTCATGCAGGGGCTGATTCGCCGGCACCTCTTGCTCCACCAGGCCGACAGTTTGGGGATTGTGGTGAGCGATGCCGAGGTCAGGTCAGTCATTGAGAAGACGCCCGTTTTTTTGGACGAGAATGGCAAGTTCAGGCCTGATTTTTACATGCGGCTTCTCTCGATGCAGCGGGTGCCTCCAGAGGCTTATGAGAACAGTGTTCGACAGAGTCAGAAGCTCACGAAGCTTGAGGACCTCATCCGCGCGACGGTCAGGATAACCGACGATGAGGTCAAAGCCAAATACATCAAGGAGAACGAGAAGGTCAGCTGCAAGTTTGTCGAGTTCAACGGTAGGGAGCTTGGCAAGGGTCTTAAACCGAGCGACGCTGCGCTCAAAGAGCTTTACGAATCGCAGAAGGAAGAATACAAGAGCCCGCGGGAGGTGAATGTTGAGTATGTGCTCTTCGAGCCCAAGGGCTACAAGTCGCAGGTGCAGCTGACGGAGGACGATCTCCGCGATTACTATGACGATCACGAAAAGGAATACACGCAAGAGGAGCAGGTGCGCGCCCGGCATATCCTGATCAAGGTTCCCGAGGGGGCGAGCAAGGAAGTTGAGCATGCAGCCGAGACGAAAGCCGAGGCATTGTTGGTCAGAGCGAGTGCGGGTGAGGATTTCGCCAAGCTGGCCGAGAAGAGCTCTGAGGGGCCTTCTGCCCCGAAGGGCGGCGACCTGGGCTTCTTTGGTCGGGGTCAGATGGCCAAGCCCTTTGAGGACGCTGCCTTCGCGCTGAAGGTGGGCGAGATAAGCGACGTTGTCAGGACTAAGTTCGGCTATCACATCATCAAGCTCGAGGGCAGCAAAGAGGCCCAGCTCAAGAATTTCGACGAGGTGAAGGAGGATGTCCGGGCGAAGTTGACGGGCGAAAAGTCGCTCGAGTTGGCCAAAGAAGCGGCGGAGAATCTGCATAAGCAGATAGGAGAATCGAATGATCTTGAGGGGTTCGCAAAGGCAAATGGCCTTGAGGTTGTGACGACGGACTTCTTCGATCGCTCGGGCGAGATCAAGGGGATTGGGCGCTCGTTTCAGTTTGCAAGCGCTGCGTTGGGGTTGTCGAAGGACGCGGTCAGTCCGGTGGTTGGGGGCAGGGACCGGTATTTTGTGATGAAGCTGCTCGGCGAGAAGCCCTCGATGGTCCTGCCGTTTGACCAGGCTAAGGAGAAGGTCGAGCGAGACTGGACTAGACGAGAGAGCGACGATATTGCCCAGAAGAAGGCGACCGAGTTTGCGCAGAAGGTGAAGGACCAGGCGTCGTTCGACAAGACGGCAAAAGCGTGGGGCCTTACGGTCAAGGAGACCAACCCGTTCACTAAGGACGGCTATGTGCGAGGCATCGGCCAGAGCGATGAGTTCGTCAAGAAGGCATTTGAGGCGAAGGTTGGCGGCGTGGGCGGCCCGATCAATCTCCGCAGCCGCTACGTGGTTTTCAGTGTGGTTGAGCACTCCCAGTTCAATCCAGATGAGTTCGCCGGAAAGAAGCCTCAACTGGTGCAAGAGATGCGGTCGAACAAAGAGGACAAGGCCCTTGCGGCCTGGCTCGAGGGTCTAAAGGACAAGGCGGACATATATATCGACCCTGCGTTCCTCAATATGCAACAACCCGCCGGCCAGGCCGGCGCTGCTAGTTAAGTCACGTTTTCACTAGAGGAGGCAAAGATGAGCGTAGAAGCTGTAATCACACACGCAGTCCGAACGCCGGTCGGGTCACTTGGTGGCACACTTACTAAAGTAACTGCACCTAAACTCGGGGCGATCGTTGTCGAGTCGCTCTTGAAACGCTCGGGCATTCCTCCGGAGGATTTCGACGAGATAATAATGTCGAACGTCGTCAGCGCGGGCCTGGGACAGGCGCCCGCGCGTCAGGCGGCGCTTTTTGGCGGCCTGAAGAATGAGGTCGCGGCGCTGACGATCAACAAGGTCTGCGGCGGTGGACTTAAAGCGGTCGTGCTGGCCGCACAGGCAGTCAAGCTGGGTGATTCTGGGGTCGTCATTGCTGGCGGGCTCGAGTCGATGAGCAACACCCCTTACGCTCTTTTCAAGGCCAGATTCGGTTACAGACTCGGCAACGGCAAGCTGGTCGATCTGATGATTCACGACGGCCTGTGGTGCGCCTTCAACGATTATCACATGGGCTACGTTGGCGAGATAACCGCTGAGAAGTACGGCATATCGCGAGAGCGACAGGACCAATACGCCGTCAAGAGCCATCAAAAGGCGGTCGCCGCGATCAAGGCCGGCAGGTTCAAGAGCCAGATCGCCCCTGTTACAATCCCACAGCGCAGGGGCGAAGCCATCGTCGTTGACACCGACGAGGGGCCCCGGGCAGACACCTCGCTGGAGAAGCTTGCTAAGCTGCGTCCAGTCTTCAAGAAGGACGGGACGGTAACGGCTGGCAATGCCCCCAGCGTCAACGACGGCGCCTCGGCAGTGATCGTGATGAGCGCCGATGAGGCCGCCAGTCGAGGCCTGACGCCGATGGCGAGGATCGTGAGCTATGCCACGTCAGGCATGGCGCCCGAGGATGTCCTGATGGCACCTGTCCCGGCGGTTCGGATGGCCCTTCAGAAGGCGAATCTCAAACTTGATGACATCGACCTGGTTGAGCTGAATGAGGCGTTCAGCGTGCAGGCGATCGCCTGCTGCGAAGAGCTCGGGCTCGACTACGCCAAGGTCAACGTCAACGGCGGCGCGGTTGCGCTCGGACACCCTATCGGTGCGAGTGGTGCGAGGATACTGACGACATTGCTCTACCAAATGGAGGCTGACAACCTGAAGCGAGGCTTGGCGGCGCTTTGTCTCGGCGGTGGCAACGCAGTCGCGATGGTGGTTGAGAGGTAAGAGCATTGGGCTGTCATCTGGCTGGTTTAAGCGTGTGGGCTGCTAATAGCCTTATGAGATGAAGAAAACGTCGCATCAGCAAACATCTTCACTGAAGTAAAAGGAGCAGCTTCATGGATATAGGGACGGTAGGTGTTGTCGGGGCAGGAACAATGGGAAGTGGCATTGCCCAGGTGCTTGCATTTACGGGACACAAGGTCCTGCTACACGACACCAAGAAAGAGCTCATAGACCGAGGCATCAAGTCGATAGAAAAGAGCCTCGGCAAGTTTCTGGCCAAGGAAAGGATCACTAAGGAGCAGCACGACGCTGCGTTGGCGAACATCAGCCCTTCCGGGCAGCTCGAGTCGCTTCGGGACGTTGATTTTGTGATCGAGGCGGTCTTCGAGGACCTCGGCGTCAAGATCGGGGTATTCAAGACGCTCGGCGCTCTGTGCCCACAAAGCACGGTCTTTGCGTCAAACACATCGTCGATCTCGATAACGAAGCTTGGAGCGCAGACCAATCGGCCGGACAGGGTCATCGGAATGCACTTCATGAATCCTGTGCCGCTGATGAAGCTGATTGAGCTAATCCGCGGCATTGCGACCTCGGACGAGACTTTCCGCGTAACAAAGGAGCTCGCGGAGAAGCTCGGCAAGACCCCGGTTGAGGTCAACGATGCCCCTGGGTTCGTCTCGAACCGCGTCCTGATGCCGATGATCAATGAGGCGGTCTTTGCGCTTTATGAGGGTGTGGGCACGGCGGATGCGATCGACACCGTCATGAAGCTCGGGATGAACCACCCGATGGGACCCCTTGCGCTTGCTGATCTGATCGGGCTGGACATTTGCCTTTCGATACTGAACGTGCTCTACGAGGGGTTCGGGGACCCGAAGTATCGTCCATGTCCGCTTTTGAGGAAGATGGTAGATGCGGGCTATTTGGGCCGCAAGAGCGGCAAGGGCTTCTACGATTATTGATAATAGGCAGATCCTAAACTTGTTGATAAGGAGACATGAGCAGTGATTGATTTTGAGCTCTCGGAAGACCAGCAGATGATGCGGGACATGGCGCGCGATTTTGCGGAGAAGGAGCTTAAACCTGTTGCGCAGAAGCTCGACGAGGAGTCGCTCTGGCCGGCGGACATTCTCAAGAAGATGGGTGAGCTCGGGTTCTTGGGGATGACGCTTCCGGAGGAGTACGAGGGCGCAGCGATGGACCCCGTCAGCTATGCTCTCGCCGTTGAGGAGATATCGCGCGGCGATGCGTCCTGCGGGGTGATCATGTCGATCCACGTTTCGCTCGTCTGCGAGCTGATCTTGATGTTCGGCACCGAGGAGCAGAAGAGTCGCTTTCTCCCGTCGCTGGCAAGGGGTGAGACCATTGGCTGTTTCTCACTTACAGAGTCGGGGGCAGGTTCGGACGCTGGCGCTGTTTGCACCACTGCCGTGCGCGATGGGGACGAGTATGTCCTGAACGGGAACAAGATATTCACGACGGGCGGCGCCTACGCTGACCTGATTATCCTGTTTGCCTCGACAGACCGCGCTAAGGGCCACAAGGGGATGTCGGTTTTTATCATTCCCAGGGGCACGCCTGGGCTTGAGGTGGGCACCATCGAGCGCAAGATGGGATTGAATGCATCTTGCACATCCGAGCTAGTGCTTACAGATTGTCGAGTGAGCAAGGACCTCCTGCTCGGCCAAGAGGGCCAGGGCTTCAAGATCGGCCTTATCGGCTTCGACGGCGGCAGAATCGGGATCGCGGCTCAGTCGGTCGGGATAGCAAGGGCTGCCCTTGAAGAGAGCATCGAATACGCCAAGGTCAGAGAGCAGTTCGGCAGGCCGATCTCGAGCTTCCAGGCCGTCCAGTGCATGATCGCGGATATGGCGACTCAGACAGACGCGGCGAGGCTTCTTACACTCCGCGCCGCCCATGTCAAAGGACAGGGCAAACGCTTCAGCAAGGAGGCGGCGATGGCAAAACTCTTCGCGTCGGAAACGTGCGTCAACGCCACGCGCCTCGCGGTTCAGGTTCATGGCGGCTACGGCTACATGAAGGAATACGCGGTCGAAAGGTACTACCGTGAGGCTAAGATCACCGAGATCTACGAGGGGACTTCGGAGATCATGCGCACGATCATCGCTCGGTCGCTTTTGAAGTAAGGTATCGGCAGCACAGCGATGGAGAATCGATAGTTCATACGAGGATTGAGTAGCCTTCCGATGCGGGCCTGGCTTGTTAGGTGGCAACGGGTACGGCGCTCTTGGCGGGGGCACAATTGATACTCACGGAACCGATATTGGTCGGGCTTACGCAGCTTTCGGCCAACAAGCTGCGATCGTTCCTGACGATGCTGGGGATACTAATTGGCGTGGGCTCTGTTGTCGGCATCGTCTCGATCTCGGACGGTGCGAGGAAGATGCTCCTCAGCGAGATGGACAAGCTGGGCGGCAGCAACCTGATATGGGTCTCACCGCCCCACCACTGGGTCAGGCGAGACGGCAAATGGCAGCGGCGAGCTTATGACGCCTACCTGGAAAACAACGACGTCAAGAGAATCTCGAATTGCAGCGAGCATATTGTGAGCGTTCTGCCGATCGTTGGCGTCAGCGGCAACGCGACACGGGAGATGAACACCTCCAGTTGCTCGATACTTGGGACGCTGCCGGCCTATGCCGAGGCGATGGACTGGGAGACCGAGCGAGGTCGGTTCTTCTCCTGGAGGGACGAGGCAGCTTGGCGAAAGGTCTGCGTGATCGGCGACAAGGTTTATGATGACCTGTTCCCCAGTGGAACAGACCCGATCGGCAAGGACATAAAGGTCGCGGACGTTCGCTGTGTCGTCATCGGTGTAATGAAGACCAAGAGCGTGTTCGGCAACGACTGGGGCTACAACGTGCTTATCCCCTCGGCAACCGCGCAGCATAGAATGAAAGGCTCCGAGAGAATCGACTACATGCTCGTAAACGTTGACAACAGCCTGAACGTCTCAAAGGCAGAGCGCAGCATCAAATCAATTCTTAAGCGCACCAAGGCCCACGGAGACGAATACCGCGTCAGGACCGCGCAGTCGGAGATCCAGAAGGCAGAGGAGGCGCTGTTCATAGCCAAGCTCGTAACAGGTGGGATAGCCGCCATATCGCTCATCGTTGGCGGCGTTGGGATCATGAACATCATGCTCGTCTCGGTCGCAGAGCGCACCCGCGAGATCGGCCTCCGAAAGGCGGTCGGCGCCCGGAATCTCCTCATATTCTCGCAATTCCTTATTGAGGCGATAATCCTCTGCATTATCGGATGCGCCGTCGGCATCGGGCTGGGCTTTGCGCTTGGACACGGAATCGCGGCTATCATCTCCAAAACGGCCGACATGCAGTTCATAAGCGTCGTGTCGATGAAAGCGATTGTGATGGCTGTTGCCTACTCGGTCGGCATCGGCCTGGCGGCTGGCGTCATCCCTGCCATACGCGCTGCGAGGCTGAATCCGGTCGAAGCGCTCCGCTACGAGTAGCTGGGAGGAGAGGGCGCCATTGAGCAGGCGGAGTTGACGGTAAAATGGCCGAGACAGTAAGGGTAGGCGTCGATACCGGCGGGACGTTCACGGACATCATCATCTGCCGGCAAGGAGAGGTCTCGATCAAAAAAGTCCCCTCGCAGCCAAAGTCGCCGGAGCTTGCCAGCGTTGAAGGTCTGAGGAGCATCGCCCTCCGTGGCGAACGTGGCGACATCGTGCACGGAACGACCATTGCGACCAACGCCCTACTTTCAAGGACGGGCCCGAGGACTGCTCTGGTGACGACGTCGGGCTTCGAGGACGTCCTCGAGATAGGCCGTCAGACCAGGCCCGTTCTATACGATCTCGCGGTCAAGAAACCCCCTCCTCTTGTCCCCAGGGAGCTTATATTCGGGCTCGACGAACGAGTCCTCTACACGGGGGAGGTTCTGAAACCCCTGGCCGATACCGCTCTTGCGCAGCTCGTTGAGAAGCTGCGTAGCGCAGCCGTAGAGTCGGTCGCAGTGTGCCTCCTATTCTCCTATGTCAATCCGAACCACGAGCGGAGTGTCCGGCAGGCGCTTGCCCAGCTTGGCCTGCACGTCTCGACCTCCTCGGACGTGCTGCCTGCCTACCGCGAATACGAGCGCTTCAGCACGACCGCTGTCAATGCCTATGTCGCGCCCGCCATAACCGAGTACCTCGAGCGCCTCAGCTGCGCACTTCCTGGCTGGCACATAAAGATGATGCAGTCCAACGGTGGGTCCATCTCGCTCTCGGCGGCGTGCAAGCGGCCTGTTGCCACGATACTCTCAGGCCCTGCCGGGGGCGCGATCGCGGCCCAGAAGACCGCCTCGAGGATCGGGGAACCCAACATCATCTCGCTGGACATGGGTGGGACATCAACCGACGTCTCGCTCGCCGCTGGCGGCCTTACCTGGAGCACCAAGACCAGCGTCTCCGGCTGCCCAATAGCTATTCCCGTCATAGACATCCATACCGTAGGTGCGGGCGGCGGCTCTATCGCATATCTCGACCTGGGAGGCGCGCTCAGAGTCGGCCCAAAGAGCGCTGGCGCAGACCCGGGGCCCGCATGTTACGGGAAGGGCGTTCTGCCCACCGTAACAGATGCCAATATCGTGCTTGGGCGGCTCTCTCCCCACTGGTTCTTGGGCGGAGAGTTTGAGATACAGCCCGCCCGGGCACGCAGGGCGATAGCTGAACTTGCCGAGAGGATGAACATCTCGGTCGAGGCCGCCGCCGAAGGCATCGTCCGCGTCGCAAACGCCACAATGCAGAGAGCGCTCTCGGTCGTCTCGGTCCAACGTGGCTTCGACCCGCGCGAGTTTGCAGTCGTCGCCTTCGGGGGCGCAGGGCCAGCTCACGCGTGCGACCTCTGCCGGGCAGTCTCGGCAAAGTGCGTCATCGTGCCTCGAGACCCCGGCATCCTCTCTGCCGTGGGGATGCTCGAGGCGGACGTGGTTCGCGACTACAAGAAAACTGTCCTAATGCCCGCCACTGACGAGAATCTCCCGATACTCAGGCGCGAGCTGCATGAGCTTGAACTAAAGGCCCAGGAGGACCTCGCGGCCGACGGAATTGACCCGAAACTCATTCGCATCCAGCGCCGTGTAGAGATGCGCTATGTCGGCCAGTCTTACGAGATCGACATCCCGTTCTCTGCAAGCTATCTGGAGGCTTTCGACAAGGCCTACATGCAGGAATATGGCTATGTGCAGAAGCAAAACGCCAGGGAGACCGTCAACATCCGTGTCATTGCGGTCGTGCCCACCAAGACCGACGTCACGCCCATCCACAACGAAACCAGAGCAAGCGGGAATGCCGTCCTGGGAACGCAGCGCATCATCGAGGGCGGCGAGCGTATGGACGCTACGCTCTACCAGCGCGACCGCCTCGAAGTGGGCGCCGTGCTCCCGGGCCCGGCCGTGATAGTCGAGTATTCGGCGACGACCTACCTGCCTTCCGACTTCTCCTGCAAGGTCGATCGCCTCGGCAACCTCATTCTGACAAACAGCCCGCGCTGAGCCTACCGGTCTTGCGATTGCCAACCACCGACCTCCGATTGACTTGGCGAGCCCAGTAACCTACGATCAGCATTGGGCTTTCCGCTCTTAATCGATTACTGAGGGCTTTCCAGAACAGCACGGAGCACAGATTCATGGCTGATTATGACTTTACGAAGATCGACGAGGTTTTGGGTGCGGTCCACGCGGATGGCAGGGATACGCTTACTGAATATGAGGTTTACGAGCTTCTTGATGCTATTGGTTTTGCCCGGCCACAATCCATTTTTGTCCCGATTGACAGGGTCAAGACGGGCGCGCTCGGTCTGGACGTCTCCCGGCTCGAAACGAAGACAATCGTCGCGAAGGTCATGTCCCCGGACGTCCTGCACAAGACCGATGTGGGCGGCCTGGCATTTGTCACCAACGATGCAGACAAGTTGAGGGCAGCAGTTCAGAGGATCGTGCAGAACGTCAGGGAGGCGATGCCATCCGCGAATATCAAGGGTGTGATGATAACCGAGCTGATCGACTATCCCCAACAGCTCGGCCGCGAACTCATCCTCAGCTTCAGGCAGGACGACGCCTTTGGCCCTGTCGTCTCGTTCGGCCTGGGCGGCATCGACACCGAGCACTTCGCGAAATGGATGCAGACTGGCAGGAGCGTCACCAGCCGCGCAGCCTTGTTTCTCGACCCGGACGAGACCGTGCGGATGGTCGAGGGGACTGTGGCCGGCGAGAAGCTCCTCAAGCGTGGCAGGGGCATGACGGAGCCGCTGCTGTCAAAAGACAGGCTGACATCTGCGATAAGGTCGCTCTCTGAGCTGGCGTGCGAGTACTCGGCGCTTTCAGATGAGCATCGCTTCACGATCGAGGAGTGCGAGCTCAACCCCGTCATCGTTGCAGGTAAGGACGAGCTCGTGGCCGTTGACGCGCTTCTGAGGTTCAGCACCAGGAAGGTCAAGAGGACACGACGCCCGGTCCACAAGATCAAGAAGATTCTGGAGCCGAAAAGCGCTCTGGTGATAGGCGTGTCGGCAAGCTCGATGAACGTTGGGCGGATAATACTGCGAAACCTTATCGAGGGAGGCGGCGTCCCCAAGGACAAGATATACATCGTCCATCCGAGAGAGAGCGAGATTGACGGCTGCAAGTGCTTCCCGAATATCGCTGAGCTCCCCGAGCAGATCGACATGACCGTCATGACGATTCCGGCGGGCGATACTTGCGTGAACATGATGATCGAACTGATAGAGCGAGAAAAAACGCACTCGATCACGCTTATCTCCAGCGGCTTCGCGGAGACCAACGAGGGCAAGGGGCTTGAGGCGAGGCTGGTTGAGGCCGTCCAGAAGGGACACGAACATGAGGACGGAGGCGCCATCGTCAACGGAGGCAACTGCCTGGGCATCGTGTCCCTGCCGGGCAAGTATAACACCTTCTTTCTGCCCAAGTATAAGCTGCCCTTTACGCCTGCGGGCGCCCAGAACACCGCCTCAATCAGTCAGAGCGGCGCCTATCTCGTGACACAGGCGAGCAATCTTGATGGCATAATAAATCCGATGTATTCGATCTCGTTTGGCAACCAGATTGACCTGACAGCAGGCGATTACCTCGAGTACCTGATGCAGGACGAGAAGATCAGCCTCTATTCGGTCTATCTGGAGGGCTTCAAGCCGCTGGATGGCATCGGCTTCTTCGAGGCGTGTCAGGACATCAAGAAAAGCGGGCGGGAGGTTCTGGTCTATAAGGCTGGCAGGAGGGCGGAGGGAGCAATGGCCGCCGCCTCGCACACGGCCGCGATGGTGGGCGATTATGCCCTCAACAGCGACGTCTTGCGCCAGGCTGGCGCCATCGTGGTCGAGACGCTCGATGATTTCTTCGACTACTTCAAGGTCTTCACGCTGCTTGCGGACAAGAAAGTGCAGGGCCCGGGCGTTGGCATAATCTCAAATGCCGGGTTCGAGGCGACTGCGGCGGCCGACAACCTCACAGACCTGACGCTTGCCAAGCTCGCGCCTCGAACGATAGCAGATTTGAAAGGGCTCCTGCCGCCCGGCATTGTCGTCGCAAAAAACCCAATAGACACGACGCCAATCGCTAATACGGAGGCGTTTGAGCACATCTCTCGGGCGCTCATCGACGACGAGAACGTCCAATGCGCCGTGATCTCGATCGTATGTCCCACGCCGTTTCTGGAGAACCTCGAGAAGAGCGATGCGCACAAAGAGGATATATCCCGCGCGACGAGCCTCCCTAACCGGATGGTCCGCGTCTTCCGGGACACAGACAAGCCGGTCGTGTTTGCGGTCGATTCTGGTTCGCTCTACGACCCGTTTGTGGCGATGATGGAGAGGGCGGGCCTGCCCTGCTTCCGCAAGATCGACCGCGCGGTCCGGGCCCTGTCGCATTTCGTGACGATCAAGACGCAGTAATCCCAGTAGAGCGGGTGTGTTGTCCCGCTACCATCGGGCGCTAAAGCATGCGCCTCAATTGCTCGCCTTAGCTATTGTGCCCTATCGCCGTTCCGCTCATGCGTAGGCGAGGCGCCCCTTCGGCTGGGGAATCGGTCTGCCGAGTTCTTTCGCGGTCTCAATCCACTCCCTTATGGCCTGCTCGGCATTCAGGAGGGCTTCCTGTCGCGTTTTGCCGTCGGCCATGCAGCCTGCAAGCTCCGGAACCTCAGCCACAAACGCGTCGTCCCCCTCGCTCCAGAAGAAGATGATCTCATATCTCGGACCCACGCTGTTTCTGCCTAATGCCGTGAACTCAGTGACTGCCGCGCAGCAGCCCTTCGACGCTTAAATCCTCATCAATGTCTGGCCAGTGTATCCCCTCTCCGTCACCGAGAATCTCGTAATTCTCCAATTGCTCTCTAGTCGCTTTGGCCAGACGCGGAAACCACTCCAGTGGAACCCAAACCGATCGCCCATCAACAAGGGACACGACCATGTCGTCATCTGTGAATCTGACTTCTTGCGCCAAAGCATGCACTTCAATCGCTTGCGTGCTCATCCCGTCAACGTCCCGCTCGGCAAGCACGCTCATCCTCCTGTCCTTCGGGAACAGATCGTTGGCCAGATCGTCCCAGCATTCACTCAGAATCGACGCAACAATGGACTTGCCAGAGAGTGTATTCAATGTATCGATCACTCCGCTTGCGACTGTCCTATTGTTCACACGCGGCATGTCCATTCCCCAACGTCTCGCCCTCCTTATGTAGTGTGAGAGCCTACCAAGAAACTCGATCTGAGGATCGGAATGTTATCACCGCAAGCTTAACCTCAAAAGCCATCCGGCTGGAAACCATATATGTTTTGGGCGCGATTTCCGATATTATTCTAGGCTTGTTGGGCTGAATTGTAGTAGCACGTGATTTGGTCGCGTTGTGTGTAACGGTATTCGCCAATGTATTGTCCGAATGGATGAGGAGCGCTTGAGCATGAGAACCCAGCAGCTATCGATTCCCCGTTTCACGAGGTCCTGAGATGTTTGATCTTGTTTACTTCGACATATCAGGCAAATGCAATGCAAGGTGCCCGTGGTGTCAGACAGGCGTCCTAAACCTGAACAAGAAGCCGCTAAAGGGTGGGCACATAGACGTTAAGACCTTCGCAAGAGCCATAGAATACATGCTCAAAATGGGGATAATCGGCCAAAGCACTCTGGTCGATCTCTATAACTGGGGCGAACCGTTCCTAAATCCGCAATTCAAAGAAATAATCCATTTTATGAGTACGACAAACGTACAATTCGGCCTCAGCACCAACTGCTCGATCCTCATAACATTTGACCGGCCGGACCTCTTGGTCAATCTGAAACGGGTTCTATTCTCGATGTGCGGCTTCAGTCAGGCTTCCTATGACAGAATCCACGGATTCAATTTCGAGACGGTCAAGCGCAACATCGTAACGATGGTGGACAATTTCCGGCAGTGTGGGTTTCATCAGGAAGCCAGTATTCCATTTCACCTCTACCAATTCAACCTCGACGAGATGAGGCCCGCCCACGAATTCGGCCTCAAGCACGAGATTGGGCTATATCCCTACTACGCGCTCTTCAACGGCTTCGACATGACAATGGACTACCTGTGTGGCTCAATGCCCTACAAACAGCTGAAAAAAGTGTCGGAAGAGCTGGTGTTGTTCTACGTGCAGGACCTCATCGCGAAGATGCCCGAGGCCTATCGATGCCCGCAATATGACATATTGACGCTTGATGAGCACTGCAACGTCCTGACCTGCTGTTTTGTAGAGAAATACGTCGAGAAGTTCGTTTTGGGCAGCATCTTCGACTTGACCCTGGAGGAGATCAACGCTTCGAGGATGCAACCCGTCTGCAAAAAATGCATCTCAACAGGCGCATCCTATTGGGTTCACAACGGCTACTACAAATCACCCCTATAGCCCCCGGCGCCTCCAACGTTCTGGACTCCCGATCACTCACACTGATTCTGAATCTGAAGCGGCCGCCGTGAACGCTTGTCACTACTATCGGAGCACTGCCGCGGCGAGTTTAACCACAGATGCCCAGGTTTGCCTTGGACACGCGACCGATCATTGGATGTCAGAATACAAGCAGCATCTAAGGCGAAGCGCCACAGAGCGTGAAGCTTGGCCCCCAGGCCCGACCAGCGCCGTGGCTCGGTGAGGCTACTAGCGACTGAGGAGGCGCTTGAGGCTTTTGAGAGACTTGTGGACGAGTCGCCAGAACCAGCGGAGGCATTTTTGGTCGGGCACATTCGCTCGTGAAAGGAGCCATCCCACCGGCGACTCCGACATCGCTGCACGGGACGGGCCAGCCCAGGCCCCGGCCTTCTTGCTACTGCCCCAGCAGAGCCAGGTTGCGACTCACGCCTACTTTTTTCTCCAGCTCCGTCTGAAGCTGCGAAATCGCCCTGGCCCGCTTCTCTTTCAAGGCGTGCTTCTCAATCATGGCCTTCAGCTTCGGGCTCAGCTCCGAGAAGGTCAGAGTCTTCGGCGCGGATTTGCTCATCGCCTTCAGGATGCAGTAGCCCTCCTCGCACGGGATAACGTCGCTCAAACTGCCCTCTTGAAGGTAAAACGCAGCCCCTACATACTCTGGAAGCTTCTCTGACTTCCCGATAATGCCGGCGTCGCCGCCCGCCTCCTTATACTTGTCGATGGAAACGGACTTGGCGACTTTCGCGAAGTCCTCGCCCCCTGTAAGCCGTTTGAGCACTGCCGCCGCCGCCGCCTGCGTTCTCAACGTGATGACACCGAGGTGGACAGTCTGGGGGATCGTGAACACATCCCGATGCGACTCATAGTAATCACTGATGTCCTGCTCGGTCGTCGTTATCTTCGTCAGTTCTTCCCTGAGAAGCTCCTCGGCAAGTATCTTCGCACGGCTCTTCGCGAGGCGCGATTTCACATCATCTCGCTCCGCGAAGCCACGCTTCAACGCTTCCGCGGCGAGGACCCGAGTAAGTATCCAGTTCTCAACGAGGGCCTTCTTTTTCTCAAGCGTCAGCTCCTCTTTTGCCTGCAACTCCAGCAGCTCGAGGCTTTTGTTGAACTCGCTAAGAGAAAGGACCTCGCCACCAGCCTCGGCCAGCACCTTCTCGCCTCTCTCGCTATCCGAACTCTCAGCCGTGGGGCCGTTTTTGTTGCCCACCTCTTCGGCGAACAGATTCGCTGCGGCGAGGCACAACAACATTGAAACTGCGATAATGAAGGCCTTCCTAACACAATCTCTGAACAGCATTTATGCAGCCCTCGAAATCACCGAGCAAGGCCTATCATCGATCGTTGACATGAGCGACGATCTTCTGGCGGAGGACCTCAATGCTCGCAGCGAACGTTCGAGCTTACGCTTAACTCGCTCGTCCTGCTCGCTCTGAAGGGCCTTGTTCACGGGCTCGACATCGTCGGAACTGCATATTGTGCCTATTGCGACGGCTGCCTTGCTGCGCACGTCCTTGTCAGCGTCAGACAACATATTGATCACCTTCCTGGCTACGCTCCTGTCCTTGCACCCAAGCTCGCCAAGCGCGATCGCCGTCTGTCCCCGAACTGAACCATCTGGGTCGTCCAAGAGCTTGACCAGAGCTGCTATGGCTTCCTTGGCCCCGAGCTGGCCCAGCGACCGCGCCGCACGCCACCTCACTCCGGCCTTTGTATCGACAAGCGCCTCGACAAGCGCCGGTGCCGCCTTGATGTTCTTCAGCCGACCAAGCGACATCGCCGCTTCCTGCCTAATGCTGCCATCTGGGTCCTTCAGACAATCCTTGAGCACCGCGAGCGTCTCCGGGCTCTTGATCCGACCAAGCGCTGATACCGCCTGCCAACGCAGCCACATGTCGCTGCTCTTGGTCGCCTCCTCGATCTCCTTGACCCCGTCGTCGATATCCATCGAGCTCAGCGCGGTCGCCGCGTTGAAACGTTCTAGCTTATTACTGCTCTTAAGATACGCCTTTAGAAGTACAGCCCGACGCTCCTCACCGATAACGTTGAGCGCCCAGATCGAACGCCACCTCGCGTGAGGGTCCCCGTCCATGACCGCACACTTCACCAGAACGTCAGTCGCGCGCTTGTCCTTGATGCTGCCCAGCGCATTGACACACCACCAGCGCAACTTGTTGAAACCATTGCCCACGCTGAGAGTCTCCGACAGCCGTTTGATGAGCGCTGGGACCGCCGAAGAGCCCATGCCCTCCAGCTTCCTTGCAGCTCTCTTTGTGACCTCGTTGTCCTTCGAGCCGAGCAGCTCGATCAGCTCCTCCACCGACAGCGATTCCAGAGCCAAGCTCTGAGGACCAGACTTCGCCCCAAGATGAGGCAAGGCCTTCCTGTGCTTCTCTGGCGTTACATATTTGATGGGCACATCTAAACCTGAAGAATCTCTCTTGGGCTGTAACGAAAGCACCGCAAACGCTACGACGAGGCACGCAAAAGCCCCTATACCCAAAACAACCGCCCAACGCCTGATCATGTCCAGAGAATCTCTCTCCTATCTACGTGAACTAGCGAATGCCCGGCGCGACTATGCGCGCCGGGCATTCTCAACTAACAGCTTAAACAGCTACCTTTACTGCTGCTGGCAAGCCCCGCAGTCGATCATAGCATAGTGATATGACGTGTAGAAGCACTGACCAGCGGTTAACCATTGCCCCTCTTGATAAGCCGCCTCACCAGCATACCACGCCGCCCAAGACCTGCTGTCATATTGGATATAGCCCATAGCCATCAGGTCATCCAATGTCATCTTCACAAACGACATAACCTCCTCAAGCTTGCCGTATGGATTGACACAGACGGGCGTGAAGATGATTGGGGGCAAGCAACCATAATCCCCAGCGACGAGCAGACCGTGTAGTATCTTCATCTCTACCTGATCGATCTTGAAGTCGAGCGTCGAGACCGACGACTTAATGTCATCAATACCACCCGAAACCTCGCCATCGATCTTGGTCTCGATCGCGCCGAGGGCCTGGCTGTTGCCCGCAACAGTCCCGGCGATGTCCGGAATGTAGGTCGCGTATGCCAGGATGTCAGCAATCTCTGGCGAAATCGTGTCCATTTTTGATTCCAGGTAGCCAATCGCGTTGGGCAGGCCGTCCTGGGCATCGAGCTTCGCCTCGATCGCATCGAGCAGCTGAGCATTACCCGCAACCGCCCCGGAGATGTCCGGAATGTAGGTCGCGTATGCCAGGATGTCACCAATC
>DATLAJ010000068.1 GCA_035527515.1 bacterium | reverse complement strand
GTCCGCGGCCAGATGGGACGCCGACGCCATCGAGAGGGGAAAACCAATGCGAGGGGACAAGGCGCTGAGGGCGGTTGGCCTCGAGCCACTGTCTCCGCCCCAGGTTCCAAACGGCTCCGTTATTAAGGGCGTCCGCCTTGGGCCAAAGGAGGGCCTTGCGTTGACCAACGGGGCCACGGTTGCGACCGCGATCTGCGCTCTCGCGACCCACGATTCTGAAACGCTGCTGGCCTCGTCCAACCTGGCGGGCGCCATGACGCTTCAGGCCGCGTTGGGCATCACGCGCGCTTTCGAGCCATGCGTGCACGAGGCGCGGCGGCACGAGGGGCAAAAGGACGTCGCCAAGCAGATCATGTCGTTTGTGGCGAACCCGGACCCATCCGGGCTAGACAACCGCGCGGCCATGATGTTCCAGACGCAGGATGACTACTCCCTCCGGGCCATGCCGCAGGTCCACGGCGCTGCGCTTTCGGCGATTAGGCACGCCGCCGAGGTGATCGAGGCGGAGATGAATGCCGTAACAGACAATCCGCTAGTGTTCTGTGAATTGCAGGGGGCGGAACGAGAGTTCTACGACGAGCGGGTCGGACGTCAGGTCAGCGTCTGGCCGGTGTGCTCAGCGGCTAACTTCCACGGCGAGCCGGTGGGCCTTGTAGCGGATTACCTGAAGCTGGCCATCTCGGAGCTCGCCAGCATATCGGAGCGGCGAGTTCAGCTCCTTCTGGACGCCAACCGGAATCGCGGGCTTCCAGCGAATCTCTCTGGCGGCAAGACTGGTCTGGACAGCGGCTTCATGATCTTTCAATACACGGCGGCGAGCCTCGTCTCTGAGAACAAGGTCCTATGCCACCCCGCAAGCTGCGACTCGATACCCACATCGTCCGATGCCGAGGACCACGTGGCGATGGCGACCACCGCCGCCCGGCACCTTAGGATGGTGCTCGAGAATGTGGCGAATGTGCTGGCGATAGAGTTTGTCTGTGCCACCCAGGCGCTAGAGCTCAGGACGACGAGGCGAGAGCTGCTCTGGGCCATTATGCGATCGCCTGATGAGAAGGCTCGCGGTACGAACTTGGCCGACGACCGGGAGAAGCCATCCGTCAGCCTGCCGTGCCGCGCTGCCATGCGCTACGTCGCCCCTGTCTCTCCGTTCGTAACCGACGATGGTGATTTCTCTGCCGTCCCGCCGCACGTAAGGATCAACCGAGTGGAGCAACTCCTTATGGCAGGCGCTTTGCTCCGTGCCGCCATTGCAGAGAGCAGCACAGAATCCTGACCGCTGGCATGTCTTGTGAATGTGCCGCAGCCCTCACGCCAGCGAGGTCATGAGAAAACGTTCGGCTGCTAGCTGGTCGGCTCCGTTACCTTGATCACCTTGCCCTTGTAGAGAACCATTAGGCACTTGCCGACAGAGAAATACTTCGCGACTTCTTCGTCCTCGCGAACCATCCTGAAGTAAGCGTCGCCAAAATACTCCACCACTGTGTCCGGCGTTGCCAGCTTGGAGTCCTCTATCGCCGTGTCAGTCCAGCAGCCATCCCTGAGAACGAACACCTTGCGCCCGACCAGCCTTCGCTGCCCAGTGTATTGCGGCTTCTCCGCTGTCGCCATTGAAAGTTCCTGAAAAACCATCGAGCTTGCGATCTTGCCCTTCTTATCGAGCGTCGCTCCAGGGGCTGCACCTGCCGCCTGCACGTATGCCTGCTTGGGGAGCTTCGTCCCGTCCGCCGGGCGCGTGCGCCTCATTGGGAGAATACCGGCCCTCTGCGTCGTCCACCACACTGGCCTCGGCCTGCTTCCCTCATCCTTGTCGGTTACGAGGTGCGACGTGTACGGCGTAACGATGGCGTATTTCGTCCCCAGACGGACGCACTCATCAACCAGCTCCGATATGTCGCCCTTCTGCCTGATCTCATCCAGCAAGAACCCAACCCGCCTAAGCGCCCAAAGCCGTGGAATGAAGTCGTATTCGCCGGGCTCGCGCGCAAAGCTCACCTGCTTCTTGAACTTCTTGGTCTCGCCCTCGACACGGCCCGACAGAGTAACCTTGCCGGGGCCGCCGCCAGTATATCTGCCAAACAGCACCACCTGGGTGCCTCTGAAGAGGTCGGGCAACGCGCTCGGGTACATGTCGAACGTCTTGACGCCGGCTATGTCCAACGAAATATCAGAAAGCACGGGATACGACACCTTGTTGTAGAACGACGAGATCACGCGCTCAAGATCGTCATCCTTTAGCACGTAGGAGACGGTGCCATGACGGACCCGCGCGATACCGTCCAAGAGATCAGAGCCAACATCGTAACCCACACCGAAGCAATAGACCCTCGTTGCGCCGCGACCTTTGGCCTTGATGTTATCAAGTATTTTCTGAGAGTCGGTTGCGCCAACCGTGGGCTGCCCGTCCGTCAGGAAAATGACCATCCTGGTCATGTCGTCGCGATGGAGCATCTGCAAGGACTCTCGCAGAGCGCCATCGATGTTCGTCCCACCGGCCGCCTCGAGCCCATCGATGAACTTCATCGCCTCGCGCACCTCAGGCTTGGTTGCTCTCACCTGCTCATTGGCAAACTTCCGCACCTGGTCGTTGAAAACCACAAGGTTGAAATAATCTTGCTTGCCGAGGTTTGAGACAATGTGTTTGGCCGCCTTGCGCGCCTGCTCAATCTTCTTGCCCTGCATGCTGCCGGATATATCGAGGGCAAAGACGACCTCCTTGGCGGGGCGCCGTCTCTTATTCAGAGCATAATTGGGGGACGCCAGAAGTAAGAAGTAACCGTCGGCGCCGTCCTTCTGCGACAGGAGGTTGATGCCCACCTCGTCCCGAGAAAGCGTGTAAAACAGCCTGAAATCCCTCTCGGCCTTCAGGTCATTGCACTCGAAGCTGACGCTCGCCTCGGTATCGCTCAAGCGATTGATCGCGACATCGTGCGACGCGCAGTAGATGTTCTTCAGCGGGTTGTGTGACTTGATCCGACCGACAAGCACGAAACTCATCACCGGCAGGTGCGTTACAGTGAACGAGTTGAGCGGAAACACGTAGTCCACAACGTCAGCCTCGGTGTCAAGCACGCACGAGTACTCGAGCTCGATCTTCTTGGTCGATCTGGGCGCAATCGGATACACCCGCGCCTCGAACATACCCCTGCCAAGATACTGGAGCAGGGCTGGATCGCGCATTTTCCTGACGATGTCGTTGTAGATGTTGTTTGCGTCCTTCTTGGGTAGAACTCTCGCCATAATCTTCGTGCTTCCTACCCACATCGCAAAACTCGAGACCGCAGCTCCTCTAGGCAACGGGAACACCAAACGACCCTCTAGCGTCCAGTCGGTCGGGTTGTAGAACGTCTGCTCCACGGTGGTCTTAGCGATGCTCTCCGTTGCCTCGAACGTAACCTTCAGCGTCTTGGTCACCAGCGGTTGCAGAACTCCGGAGTCCGGGTGAGGCACGAAGATGAACCCCTCGCTGAACGCAGATTGCGCCGCAAGTAGAATCGCAACAAACAGAAACAGCGGAAATGACAGCTTTCTCATGGCAGTTCCTCCATGGGGATTGAGGCGCCTCGATGAGGTGCGTTGCATATAGTTATAGCGCTCGCATCGTCTCCTGAAAAGACTTCTTCAAGACATGCCCTTTATTCAATAAACAGATGGCCGGCCGTGCCGGTTCCGATGCTAGGGCGAGCTCAAGAACAGTCAGGCTCTGTCCGCCGCAATTAGTGGTTTGCTTCGTGGTTGATTGCTTCTAGTCCCGCGGGGCAAAGTGTTCGTGCTCGCCAGGGGGCAGGAGAACCTTCGTGTCCCCTGAGGCCTGCTCCTCTTTGACTCCCAATGCGTGAGTTGTGTAAAGTGCCACCAAACTCAGGGTTGACAGGAGATGTTTAACGACTTGGATACAAACGGTCGGACAGGTAGAGAAGAACGATGAGTAGCACCTCGCAGACAGACCGAAGACGGCGCGCGCTTATGGGACTCCTTGTCATCGCGCTGGTCGTTGGGTCTGTTCTACTGCTGGAGCTTGCCCTGTGGTTGTTCGGGGTCAAGAGCTCTAGCGAGAAAACGCAGAACATCCTGCTTGGTGTTGCGCGGCCCAAGGCTCTCAGGGAGGTTCCTGACCTGGGCTGGGCGCTATCCCCGGGCTTTGACGGCGTCATCAAGGGCATAAGATACCGAATCAACGCGCTGGGCTTCAGGGGACCTGAGGTCCAAAAAACTAGGCACAAGGGCTCGTTTCGTGTCCTATGCCTCGGAGACTCGACTACCTACGGCGTCATGGTGGACCAGGGCCAGATATATTCTTCCGTTTTGGAGAAACAACTGGAGAAGATACTTGCCCCACGAACGGTGGAAACGATAAACGCCGGCGTGCCGGGGTACAGCTCGGTTCAGGTCTCTCTCTATTTCTCGAAACGCTGTTTGCAGCTAGACCCGGACCTGGTTACGCTATGCGTCGGCATTAACGACGCTTTCGCTATCCCTAATCTGTGCGACCAGGACAAGGACCTCTACGTCCCGTGGCGCCGCTCTATCAGAAGAGCCAAGGAGACGCTCGGCCACTCCAGGATATTCACCCTCCTCGACGCCGGCCTCAGCTGGCTCGTCAAAGCAGTAGCGCAGTCGGAAAGCGAGTCCCAACCCAGTCAGGGGATGAAGCGGCGCGCTGACGTTCCCTGCTATTATGAGAACTTGCTCGACATTGCCCGCAAATGCGAGAGAAGAGGCATCCCGCTTCTGCTGTTCTCTTTTTCTCTGCCAGCGGACTACTCCAAGTCCATGCTACGGGCCGCACATAACTCTCAAGCCAACTACATCGACATGGAGCCAGCGTTTGAGAGCGCTGCCAAGTCCATTAGCAGTTCTGCCGGAGAGGCGCAGTCACAAACCGTCTCACCCGAATCTGCCTTCGCAATGGACGGGCAGCCTTTTGCCGACGTTTATGAGGGTATGTTCTCAGTCAGGATGCTTGCGACCCACAGCAACCGGGCTCTGTTCATCGACCCGTGCCACCCGACCCCTCTGGGGCACAAGCTCATAGCCGAGCAGCTCGCAAGAGTCATCGTTGAGAAAGGTCTGCTCAAGGGCGCCGTCAAGCGATAACTCCGGCAGACGGCGGGACTACTGGCCCGACACCTCGCGCAGAACGCAAGCCCCCTGAGCGGTCGTCAGAAATACCCTCCCGTCAGGAGCGATGCCAATGCCGGTTACGTCATTGTCTGGCAGCGCGCTGTTATCCACGTTGTATCGCGTCCATTTGCCCGCATCGAGCACGCTGACCCCACCCAGCGAGGTCCCAAACCATACGCAGCCCTTCTGATCGACGGCTATTGCCTGCACGATGCCGGACGCAAGCCCATCTTTGTCCGCTGTGATGTGAGACCAGCGCTTGCCGTCAAAATGGCTTGCGGCATCCTTGTGTCCGACCCAGACGGATGCATCCGAGGCAATCGCGATTGAGAAGCAGCGGTTCGAGGGCAGGGCGCAGTTTCTCGAACAGTGCGTCTTCCAGTGCGTCCCGTCGAAGACGCTGACGCCGCCCAGGGTTGCGAGCCATACGCGGCCTGCGGGACCGATGGCAACTGCGCGAACGTCTCTGTTCGCAATTCCACTGTTTGTGGTATCGTAAGCGATCCATTTGGCTCCGTCGAACACGCTGACTCCGTGGTGCCCGGTCGCAAACCATCGATAGCCACGCCGGTCAATGGCTATGTCCGGGACATCATCGTGAGCGAAGCCGGTCTCCGGCGGCCGATACGCTTTCCAGGTCCTGCCATCAAACGCACACACCCCTGAGCCACCCGTGCCGACCCACACGACCCCATCGGGACCCACAGCGACCGATCCCACCCAGTCATTACAAAACGGTGCGTTCCTGTGGGTGTAAGTCTTCCAGCTCTCGTCCTTGAAAAAGGTCACGCCTCCACCGTAGGAGGCGAACCAAACACCACCCCTGGCATCGAAAGCAACGTCATCCAGGCGAGCAGCGGGTGCGTTGAAGTGGCCAGCGCACTTGGTCGTCCAGGACTTCCCATCGAAAACGCTCACACCACCCCGCTGCGTCCCGAACCACATCCGACCCATACCATCCTGCGCGATCGCCCTGACGCTGTCCGAGGCAAGGCCGCTGTTCTTGGTGTCATAAGTTCGCCATGACTTCCCATCGAACACGCTGACGCCGCACTTGGCTGTCCCAGCCCAAGCCCTGCCCTTCGCATCTACGAACACTTTCCGGACGCAATCATCAGGAAGACCACTGTTCATCGTGTTGAACGTCCGCCACGACTTCCCGTCGAACATGCTCACCCCAGCCGTGCATGAACCAAACCAGCGCAGGCCCCGCCGGTCTATGCTGATCGAGTAGATGCAATAGTCGCATAGCCCGCTGTTGTCCGGACTCAGAGCCACCCACTCCTCCCCATCGAACACGCTGACGCCCGCGCCTCGGTAGGTTCCAAACCAGAGCCGCCCGGCCTTGTCAAGCGCGATCGAAGAGACGCGATCATGCGCCAGGCCGCTGTTATTCGTGTTGAACGTCGCCCAGCTCTTACCATCAAAAACGCTGACGCCGCCGCCATTCGTCGCGAACCACTTGCGTCCCTTGCCATCGATCTTGATGCTCAGAACAGAATCGCTGCAAAGCCCACTATCCTTACTTGTGTAGCGTTTCCAAGCCTTGCCGTCGAAAGCCACAACTCCTTTTTGAGACACAGCAAACCACTTGGTCCCATCCAAATCGACCGCGACACAGCGAACCGAGTTGGACGGCAACCCATCTGCCTTCGTCCAGACTCGACTGTCCCCAGTCTTGATGTCGAACCGCGCGACTCCACCCGTGCCCACCAACCACGCGTAGCGATCGCCCTCAAACGCTATGTCGGAGACGTCCCCCCCGGACGTGTAGTTCACCCAACTCCAGCCGGCAGCCAACGGCATCGGCATCGCCAAAAGTAGCGCAAGCGCCGCGAGGAGACTCACCGATAGCCCGGCCGGACGCCAGTGCAACTTCGTGCGTATCCAACCACGGGAGCAGCAGCTCATCTCATTGTCGAGAGGGGCGGAGCTTGCCGCCACGCTGAACCTGTCGTTCATCTCCTCTGCCTCTCAAATAAGTAAAGACCATCTGAGCGCCTCGTCAGCTTAAACCCTTTGTACATCCCCTGATTCACCTCAACCGCTCGCAATAGGCCCGCGTAATCATAGTGTTCGGGGTGAAATGACGTGTCGATAACCACATAATCGACGGGCATCTCGAAGCCCGTCAGGCCACTGGGCGTCGCCGAGTTGTAGAGCTTATTACGCGTGCTGAATCGCGTCAGCATATCTTGTGGCAGCGCGATGACAGCATCACGCGGGATTATTTTGAGCAGCTCTACCTTTGACTCGTGGTTTGCGTGTTTGGCGAGATTGACGTTTCTCGACCACACAGGGATGTGGGCTATAGACGACGCCAGGAGCAGGATGGCGAGCACTCGTGTGGCGGGGCTCCGAGCCGAGGCTGCCAGGGAGATGGCGGCATGCTTTCGGCGTGCAACCAGCGCGAACTTGCCGACTCCCTTGCCGACTGCGACCGCCATTGCGCCCGACATCAGAAGGGCGTGCTTCGACATGATGTTCGCCGCCCAACCGACAAAGAGGATGTTCTTGGCGAGCGATGGCAAGACGAATAGCGATTCGAGGGCCAGAAACGGGAGAACAAAGAGGTTCGTTGCCGCGATTATATAGACGTAAGTCAGCCGGAATGGAGCCAGCACCTGCTGAACCGCACTCGCCGGATGCCTCAGGTAGGCCATCGCCTGGTCAGCAAGCGAGGTCGCGGTATCAGGATTCAGGAGCTTGTAGGCGCCAGTCGGGCGGAAGTGCGGGATGACCAGTCCAAACGAGATGAATATCATCGCCGCGTTGAGCAGAAACGGGCCGACCGCCCACCTCGCGCTTTTCCCTCTTGCAAGCGCTATCAACACGAAGACCATCATGACTATTGCGACCTGCTCCTTGAGCGAGTTTAGGAGCAGCAGGACGAGCATGAACGGCCAGAACCTCTCCTTCTCGAAGAGGTAAAATGCAAGGACAAACAGCGGCGGCGCGAACATCTCTATCGAGAGACCCTCGAAGTTCTGCGAAACGAAATATGGCGCTAGCGTCGCTGCCATGCATAGGCAAAGTGTGGTTGTGCGGTCGAGGCCAGCAATTTGCGTCAGGTATCGCGAGAGGATGACGGCTGTCGATGCGAGGATTAGTGTTGAGATAACGAGCAGAACCGAGGGATACGGCAGTAGCATATAGATCGGCAGGAGGAGGAACATTATGGGCGCATTGTGATCGGCGAATATGCTAATCTCACGAGGCGCGTTTGAGAGGCAATTGGTGAAGAAGCGTCCGTGCGCGGCGCTGTTCAGGGATTGAAAGAAGTTCGCATAATCGACATCAGAGTGAAACCGCAGGTATCCAACAATGGCCAGCGCGGCGAAGATTGCGGTGTAGGCAAGAACGTATAGCGCGAGGAGCTTTCTGAAATGCTGGGATACGAATCGCTCGATGCGGGCGCCAATCTGCTGGTGGAGGCACACGTGAATGGCGAGCGCGGCAAGAGCCACAAGGACACAGAGCGCCAATCGGCCACACCAGTCAGCGTAGAGCCCATAGGCTTGCCCAAGGTCAGAGTCCCTCGACGCCCACAGCGGGACAACCAGGAACAATGTCAGGGCCCACAGTGGGGCCAGCCGTATTCCTCTTCCAGCTTTCAAGTCTCAGGCCCTAAGTTGCTCATAAATCTGGTTGCTTTGCGATCGGCCCAGTGCTGGTGCAAGCCGCACAGCATAGTTTGGTGACAGCTGTTGCTTGAGTCGAGACACTTCCCCATATTCGTCTTCCTGCTCGCCCTGGTTGCCCGTATCATCTTCGCCTTCTTGTTCCCATCGCTTCCATACAACGTTGATGCCGCCGAATACGTAATTCTTGGCCAGAACATCGCACATGGCCACGGGTACTGCTACCAGCCGGGCCATCCGACAGCCTATCGGCTTCCACTTTACCCCATCTTCCTCGCGGTCTTCTTTGCCATCTTTGGAGGCAACTGCTACTGGCCGATCAGCATCGGCGAAGCCGTCATCGGCTCCCTATGCGTTGTCGTGCTCTACTACACCGCGCTGCACATAATTGGGCGAAACCGCCCGGCCGCCATCGTAGCGACGATGCTAGCAGTATATCCGCCGCTCGTGGGACTGACAAACACGTTCATGACAGAGAACCTCTTCTCGCTCCTGGCGACGCTCTCAGCGCTTCTGCTCCTACGAGCGCTCACCGATCCCCCGTCCAAAGTCTCGGCGGTCCTGGCCGGAGCCGTCATCGGACTCTCCTGGCTATGCCGCCCGACTCTGTTCCCCCTAGTCGCGGTCCTACCGCTATGGGCGCTTCTCGCAAAGGGACAACGCTGGGGCGATCGAAAGGCACGACTAAAGCGAACGGGGCTGGTCCTGGGAATCGCCTGTCTATGCCTGGTGCCCTGGGCAATCCGAAACGCGATCACGATGAGGGCCTTTATACCATTTGACACTCACGGAGGCGCGACGCTCTGGTATCAGCACAATTCGCTCTCGCCCGACGGCTACTTCTGGTCGGCAATACCCAAAGAAAAACTCGTCGAGATCAAACTACGTATCAACGAGCAGAAGAGCCGGCTCAATTCGGGCGAATCGGTTACCGACGTTATGCTTCCTGTTGTCTTGAAAGGCCCGATGGCGGGGTTTGAGTTTCTGCCGAAATCCAAGACCGCCGAGTTCGAGGGCCTGACCGAAGTGGAGCTTGATAAGGCCTTCTTGAGCGCCGCCGTGCGCACCATTCTCTCCCATCCAGCCCGATACGCAAAAAAGAGCTTCAAGGAGAGCGTGAAGTTCTGGCACGTGTTCGACGACTCTGGGCATTTCATCGCATCATACGCGTTTGTCCTGCCGTTCGCGATTCTGGGGTTTTTGATGTTTCTTTCGAAACGCAGATGGTCCGAGACGCTGCTCTATCTGTCGCCGCTTCTCTGTGCGTGGCTGCTGGCCGCCACAATCAACGCCTCGCACAGGTTCCGGTTGCCCTTCGAGCCGCTCGCCCTAACGTTCACTGGCGTCTTTGCCCAGCGCTTCGCAAGGCTCTCCTCAGGAGCCCGCACAGCAATTATCGTTGCCGCCTCAACCTATGCCGCCCTGGTCTTCTGCTTCTTTTTGTATCCTGAGGCGCTGCGCGACCTCGTGCAGGCAATAGCGACGCGGCTGGGCTTCTCAGCGTATCCTGTCTATTAGCCACTTGGGGCCGGGCTTGCGATTATCTCTGTTGCAGCGTTCCAATTGCCGGCTTAGGACCGTCCGGTCTCATTAAACGTAAGTCCTCGATGCCCTCGAGCTCCCTGCACATGAGCCCCCGTAAGCCTTCAAGGTCACGCCTTATGAGGAACTTTGCGACTCGTCCGTTTGGCAGCGTTACCTCCGTGGGGCAATAGTCATCCAGTATTCGGATCGTCATCTGGGGCCAGAGCGGAAGAATGTCGATGATGATCTCTGGTTTGACCTCAAGAGCGTAATCCCAATCCTTCTTCAGCGTGGCCGAGACCGAGCGCATTTCCGAAGGCGCAAATCGTTGGGTCGTTTTCGGGATCGGCTTATGGGCGATTCGCGGCTCGGTCAAACCGAACATGTCGAGGGTGTATAACCTCGAGTAGAAAGGGACTCTCCCAATCCTGTCCGTGGCGATATGGAAGTTCTTGGGGATGTTGTCTCGAAGCCACTCGCCAAGCACCCTATCTGGCACGACGGCCTTGTTCAGAAAGAACATCTTGGCGCCGTGCGCGTTTGAGCGGGCATTTAGGAAGGTCTTCATAGCCCCCTTGCTTTGGGGGACGAGCGCCGCAGCAAGAAGGATGATCGCTGTCGAAAGCACGGCCTTCCAGCGCCGATTCCTGAAGAATCTCTGGAGAAGCACCACCACATTTATGAGTCCCTGACCACAGAGCAGCGCTACGAACGGAAGGTAAGGGATAAACAACCTGTACCCTCCGCCGCCAAGCGTCCCTCCGACCGCTATGCTAGATATGAATATAAAAAGGATCGGGGCGAGCAAGAAAGTCGAAAACCTCCTCGCCTCTTTCGCGAGAAAGGCAAGTGGAATCAGGACGAGCAGCCAGTTCAACTCCAAGGCCAAATGGGTGACGTGATAAGTCCAGGCCTCGACGTTGACCCAGGCCCAGGCCACTTTGGCGTAATGGGTGTTCGGGAAAATGTCGTGATAGTAGATGATTCTAAAGGCGATGAGGCAGATGTATGCGCCAAACGCTATTAGGCTGCCAGGAAGCAGTTTGCGGAGTTCGCCGAGGTCAAACCTTCTGGTTCGTATCATCTGCATGACGATGAGGAAGACCAGCAGGAAGAGCAGACAAAAAATGCCCTCTGGTCTTGTGAGGATCAGGAGCGCAAACAGAGCGCCTGTCAAAGGAGAGACCCGCTCTTTCTTGACCCAATCTTCATAGAGCAGCACCACTCCGGGAATTAGAAGGAGGGCATAAAGCTGTATCTCCATCCCCGAAGTTGCCCACCCAGCTACTACCGGGGGTGCGAGCACGATCCAGCAGCAGAACAACCTCCCCAGAGCCTTCGTCCACCCATCAGTTGCCTCAAACCTCCCTCCTGCCCAAAAGCAAAGAGCAATGCCGCCCAACCCAAGCAGAATCGAGGCGCCGACCGAGAAGATGGGGCCGTTCAACCCTAAAGCCATAGCCGCCGCGTTGATCATAGCCCACAGAAAGCAGCTGAACCCCTCCACGCGCTCGCCGAGGTTGAAGACCAGGCCGTTTCCTTCCACAAGGTTTCTGGCGTATCGAAGTGTAATGAACGTATCATCGTATGGACATTCGTCGCCCCTACCTATGATAGACAAGGCACGAATGCCCTGAAACGCCAACAGCAGAAGAAGTACGACCAATGGCCAGCGCAGACGCCGGCCGGCTCTCTCAACGCTCACCGGTGGCTCAACCAAAACCCATCAATGCGCAAGCCCAGCTCGCACAATTCTCACAATCTCCACTCTCAAATCTATCATCCCACGCTTCCGCCATGCACACCTCGGGATTGCTCATTATCTAATGTTATCCAACGGGACTGATAGCATCACTAGGGCGTAATTCGAGCTCACTCATGACGTCAAAATCGACCGAGTGATCAATATCAACGAAGAGACCTGTCATCTTTAGAACATTATCCCGATTTTTACCTGCCGGCCTTCCAGAGATCATTGAAACTGACAATGCCTGTGATTCGGTTTTTAGTCTGTACCACCGGCGTCAGCGCGAGCATGTTACAAGTCTGTCCAAAGCAGTTTCCGTTGTCAAGAACATCCACGCCAACAATCACATTGATGATGTGTCAGGCTCGTACAGAGTCTCGTTTTGCGTTTGTGAGCTGCCATTGCTGCGACCCGGTTAGAAGACTACCCCGGGTTCTGCAATGGGTTCACGCTAGTTTAGTGTAACGCATTTGGCTTTGTCGGATACGGGGTCGTCATAGGCGAAGCTCGTAAGGATGTCGGCGATCAATGAGTTTGTGTGTTTCACCTATTGCCAGCACCATTTGGGTATTCAGCAGTGCCCTGAAGAGGCACGACGAGCAGGCGTAGGTGGAGCCTGCGGAACAAGGCGCGGAAAAGCCAAACCAGCCCTGAAGGCACCCTCTATGTTGATGGCTGACAACAAGAACTTGATAAAACAACGCAAGCTGCCTAACTTGAGTTTACACACTTAATGATGGAACCTACTCCGTGAGCAGAGCTTCGACAAGGCGATTTGTGGTCAAAAGACGTTAAGAGAGGACAAATCAGTGAAAAGGCGACTGAGCATGGCTTGGTTGGGAAAGTTGTTAGGAGACTAGGAAAATGAGATCAATCTATCTACTTTGTGTAGTGTGCACTGTCGTGATAGGTTTAAGCGTATGCGTTCTGTGCTCCGGTGAAGCAGATGCGTGGGCGACGGCCGATGATTCAGGGTGGCAGCTTGTTTACTCGAACAGCTCCTTCGTTGGTGGTATGACACTATTTGATGACGAAACCATAGTATTTTCAACCGAGAATTTGCTCTGTTTTCTCGATTTAGAGAGCTGGGCTATAGAGTCAGTGATTGAGACAACTCCACTTTACAGGTCGGCGCACTGTCATTGGGGTCCCCATGATCTGTGGCTGATTGGCAGCTCCCCGCAAGAGCCGGGCCTACCACCTCTTTGGAGGCTGACCGATCACGGGGCACAACCATATTACCCGTTTGATGTGACTGGTTTTGGTAAGGTTGGGATCCAGGTTCTCTGGGTAGATCAGAATAGTCACCCATGGGTAGCCGCTGATCTGAGCATTCAGATGTATGACGGTGCTGAATGGCAGGTGCTTCTCGGCAGGAATGACGTGAGTCCCGTATGTGGCGCGATTGGGCCGGCTCCGGGCGGCGCATTCACAGGAACCCAGTATGGGGTATTCGAGTGGTCGCTTTCAGGCGACTTTGACTGGTTCTACGCGCCTGGGAATACGGGGTTGCCTTTGAAAATGCCGTATGAGATATATAAGGACAGCCGTGACATTTATTGGATCTGTGGTCCTCATACCCTTCTGGGGTTTTGGGAAGGCTTCGTTTTTTCTCTGTATGAGCGTGCAGATATTAGCTCAGCCGTTTATTGCGCGGATGAAGACGAGGCGGGTAATCTATGGTTTGGAACATCAGGGGATGGAGTGGTAGTTGTCTCGGCGGATGGCGCCACCATCACGCATATCCCGTTCGAAGTTGATGACAAGTGGATTGACAACATTATGTGTGCCCCTGATGGAATGACGTATGTTGAGACACTGACAGCTATTTATGCCATTAACAGGTGAACCATCTCATTATGCGCCTCGTGCAATTGCACTCGCGTTCGGTGAGGTTCGCGCACCTTGAGTAGATCGGCCTGAGTTGACTTTGGTTCGCGGCATGCACCCACGCGGGTAGCATGGACTTCGCGAGCAACATCGCGTCCTGCGACTGGCAGTTCACGAAGTAGAAATTGGATGACAGCTGAACGAGTACGAGTGCCACCGATCAAGTGCCAGGGTATAAAAACGAAACTGGTCAACTGGATAATGGACAACCTGCCTCAGGAACTTAATGGCGTTTACTTCGAGCCGTTCCTGGGCTCTGGGGTAGTCGGGTTCAATGTGCGACCCAGGAGGGCCTTTCTCTCAGACTCAAATCCTCACATCGTCGCGTTCTACGATCAGGTCGCTAAAGGGCGTATCACACCTGCGCTGGTGTCAGAGTTCTTGAAGACCGAGGGGGGGAAACTCTCCGCGTTCGGGGCGGACTACTACTATGAAGTCAGAGACAGATTCAATGCCGAACACAACCCTCTGGACTTTCTCTTTCTTAGCCGGTCGTGTTTCAACGGTCTTGTGAGATTCAACAGAGACAAATCATATAATGTCCCTTTTGGCCACAAACCGAATAGATTCACCAGGTCATACATAACGAAAATCTGCAATCAGGTGAAATGGACATCTCTGTTGTTGAGGCAGAATGACAGCTGGACAATTGCCTGTATGGAGTTCAAAGAGTCGCTATCCCAGGCTGGACCGGATGATTTTATCTACTGCGATCCCCCTTACGTTGGAAGACACGTGGACTACTTCGATTCTTGGTCCGAGACGGATGAGGTAGAGCTTAACGCAATTCTGAGAGGCTCAGACGCAAGATTTATCCTATCGACTTGGTGCGAGAATAAATACAGAAAGAACAAGTATATTGACATGATTTGGTCAGGATATAGGGTGACGACGAGGCAACACTTCTATTACATAGGGGCTAACGAAACGAACAGAAACTCAATGACTGAGGCACTAGTCCTCAATTTTGAACCAGCGGCCAAAACTCACTTGCTGAGAGAACAAGGCCAGCTAGCCCTCTTTAAGGCCACCGCAAGACCGCAGGAAACGACATAGAGCTTGGACCCAAGTGTGCCAGCGATGGCGGTCTCTTGACTGAAGTGCTCGCAGAGGCTACCGGGCAGCGATCGAGACAATCCGTCCCTTCACATAGCGCGTGCCCTTAAGCTGCTTGCCCGCCGTGTGCTTCTGGACGTTCTCATCCGCGAGTGCCAGCTCAAGTATTTCTTGCTCTGAGAGGTCGCTTTCTACCTCGAGCCTTGCTCGGACCTTGCCATTCACCTGCACGGGAACGGTAATCATCTTCGCCTTAATCAGCGACTCCTGAAACTCGGGGAACCTCGCGTCGAAAACGCTCTCGGTATGCCCCAGCTGCTCAAAAAGCTCCTCCGCCAGGTGAGGCGCAAGCGGCGCGAGAAGAAGGACAAACGTCTCAACCGCCTCGCGATTCGTGTAGGCCTCCGACCTTGTAAGCGCTGTCTGAAGCTCCATCAGCGCCGCCAGCGCCGTGTTGAAATGGAAGCGCTCGATGTCCCTTCGGACTTGCCTGATGGTGCGGTGGATGGTGCGGAGCATATCATCATCCAGATCGGATTCCTCTTCGCCGGACTCTCGCGATTCAAGGTGCTTCTGCACGAGGTTCCAGACTTTCTGTAAGAACCTGGGGATGCCGACGAGGCAGCTTTCCGACCACTCGCCGCCCTCGCGGAACGGGCCCATGAAGAACAGGGCAAGCCGCAGGACGTCGGAGCCGTGGCTATTGATCGCGTCGTCGGGATTGATGATGTTGCCGGCGGACTTGCTCATCCTGGTGCCGCCCAAGGTTATCATGCCCTGATGGCGCAGCCGCAGAGCAGGCTCGTCGAAATACAGGTAGCCCAGGTCATAAAGAACCTTCGTTATGAACCTGAAGTAGAGCAGGTGGCCGACCGTGTGCTCTGGCCCGCCCGTGTATTGATCGACGGGCAGCCAGCGCCTCGTGAGTGCGGGATCGAACGGGGCCTCGTCGTTCTGCGCCGACGGGTAACGCAGATGATACCAGGCTGAACAGACGAATGTGTCCAAGGTGTCAGGTTCCCGTTTGGCCGGGCCGTGGCACTTGGGGCAAAGCGTGTTGATGAATTCCGGCGATCGATTAAGAGGCGACCTACCGGAGCCATCAGGCTCGAAGTTGGCTACCTCAGGCAGCTGCACAGGCAGGTCGCTTTCGGGAACCGGAACATCGCCGCATTTGTCGCAGTAGATGACCGGGATTGGGGCGCCCCAGTAGCGCTGCCGCGAGATGAGCCAGTCCCGCATCTTGTATTGGACCTTGAACTCGGCAGCCCCTCTGGATGCCAGCTCCCCCACGATCGCTTTCTTGAAGGCCGCCGAATGCATCCCGTCGTACTTGCCGGAGCTCACCATCGTCCCCTCGCCGATGTATGCCGCGGCAAGTGGCTGTCCCGCCTCCTTGCCCGGAGCCAGAACAACCTCGCGGATCGGTAGGCCAAACTTGCTTGCGAACTCAAAGTCCCGCTCATCGTGCGCTGGGACCGCCATCACAGCCCCCGAACCATACGTCGCCAGGACGTAGTCGGCGGTCCAGATCGGTATCCTCTCGCCGTTGACAGGATTGATGGCATAAGCCCCCAGAAAAACTCCGGTCTTCTCCTTGTCGAGATGGACTCGCTCCAGCTCGCTCTTCCTGGCTGCCTGCTTGATGTATTGCTCGACCTCAGCCGCCCGGCTGGGCTCAGCAAGCCGCAGGACCTCCGGATGCTCGGGAGCCAAAACCATATACGTCGCCCCGAAGAGCGTGTCGGGCCTCGTCGTGAACACCCTCACCCTCACGTCCTTGCCATCTACTTCAAAAGCAACGTCCGCGCCCTCACTCCTACCGATCCAGTTGCGCTGCATCAGCCTGGTTGTCTCCGGCCAGTCAACGTTGTCGAGATCGTTTATCAGCCGCTCGGCATAATCCGTAATCTTGAAGAACCACTGGAGCATATTGCGCTTTACGACTGGCGAGCCGCACCGTTCGCACTGACCGCCCACAACCTGCTCGTTGGCGAGAACGGTGAGACACGAATCGCACCAGTTGACGGGCGCCTCTTTCCTGTACGCGAGCCCGTTCTTGTAAAGCTGGAGAAACAGCCACTGCGTCCAGCGGTAATACTCGGGACTACTGGTGTTGACCTCCTTAGTCCAGTCGAACATCGCCCCGAGCATGCGGAGCTGCCTCCTGATGAACTCGACGTTGGATCGCGTCGAGACAGCGGGATGCACGTTGTGCTTGATGGCGTAGTTTTCTGCCGGAAGCCCAAAAGCGTCGTAGCCTATCGGCTGGAACACGTTGAAGCCGCATAAGCGCTTGAACCGCCCGTAGGTGTCGCAACCGGAGTAGCAGTAGGCGTGGCCCATGTGCATCTTCGCGCCCGACGGGTATATGAACATCGTCAGATTGTAGAACTTCGGCTTCTCGGAGTTCAGGTCGGTCTCATAGAGGCCCGTCTGCTCCCACCGGGCCCGCCACTTCTTCTCTAGCTCTACTTGGTTGTACTTCCTGTTAGCCAAATCCCGCGTGTCCTGTTGGTTATGCTGGTTAAACAAATCCCCGCAAAGCGTCCTATATGCTGTGCTTCGCGGCTATCGGGACGCAGATATGCTGGAATAACTATCGTGTAACGTCGAACGGATGAAGTCTCACCGCAGACCCAACCGGTGCCCAACGCCGACAACGATGGCCGCTACTTCTTCTCCTTCGGAACAGTTCTCCCTATCGGCAGAACGTCCTCCAGGCTCGTATGAGGCCTGGGGATTACGTGCACCGCTACCAGCTCGCCGACCCGCTTTGCCGCCTCGGCCCCGGCGTCGGTCGCCGCCTTAACGGCTGCAACATCGCCCCTAACAAGCGCCGTAACGTAACCGCCGCCTATCTTCTCATAAGTAACCAGCTTCACGTTCGCCGCCTTGACCATAGCATCAGACGCCTCGATCATCGCCACCAGACCCTTAGTCTCTATCATTCCAAGCGCTTCGCCATACATCCTAATGCGTGCTCCTTTACTTCTTACGAGACCCTAATGAGTGCCCTTTTACTTGTTACGAAATGCGTTCCCGCTATTGACTATTGTAGCTTTGCAAACTCTTCCTTTATAGCCGAAACCAACTCAGCCACTCGTTCGTCCGAGGCAGCTCCTGCGACGGTTAGCTCGCTTGGGATGACCGTGCTTTGGCCAGGCTCTCCCTCAGACATAGAAGTCTCGATCGAACATGATGCATCATCGCACGTCTTGCATGCAAGCGCCGGCAGCCGTCCACCAGAAGCCCGCTGGACCTGGCTGATCTCTTGCACCTGCCTCGGAGTTAATAGCCTCTCCCCACCCAGCAGGCGGGCTACGAGCGATATGCTCGCCAAATGCTCAATCCGCTCCATGCCATAGTGCGCGGCGAAGATGTCCCTGCCGACCGTTACAGCGCCATGATTCGCGAGCAGGACCGCATCGCAGAGCCGGACCTTCTCCGCGACCGCGTCCGCTAGCTCCTGCGTTGACGGAGCGGCGAAAGCGGCTATGGGGATAGCGCCGAGCGTCATCACAACCTCAGCCAGAACGCACTTATCCAGCGCGATGCCCGCGACCGCAAAGCCCGTGCAAATCGGCGGGTGGGCGTGGTCAACGGCCATGACGTCAGGCCTCGTGCGATAGATACCAAAGTGCATTCTGATCTCCGATGACGGCGCAAGCTGCCCCTCAAGCTTCTCACCCGAAAGGCTCATCTTGACCAACTCGTCCTCTCGAATGAAGCCCTTGCTGCGGCCAGTAGGCGTCGCCAAAATGACATCGTCCCCAATGCGAACGCTGATGTTCCCATCGTTGGCCGCCACAAAACCCCGCAAGTATGTCCTTCGGCCTACTTCGACAATCGCCGTCCTGGCAAGCGACTCCGGCAGATACCGACCCGAATAAGCCCCTACCAACGATTCTATTGCTTCCTGCATCGCCTCATCTCTCAACGCACCCGAATCCAACGGCCATCAATGTACATGTAAGACGGCTGACGTGTCAAGATTGGCGGGGCTGAAGACTGCGCCCCGACCCGCGAGAGCACCCTGGCCCTATGGCCCGAGCTTGTAAGTCTAGCTGTGCGAAGGTAGAGTCCTCCCAACAATTGGAGAGAATGAAACAGATGCACAGACAGCGATATATGTCAGTATTGTGGCTCGTCCTGCTTGCCGGGATAGGCCTTTTTTGGTGCTCTCAGAGCGGCTCGGCGCAGGGCCAAGAGGGTCCAGCTGCGGCCGACTCCGCTACCACCGATACCAGTGGGGCATCTCTAATGTGCCCCGCGGGGATGGTCTTGGTTCGCACGCTCAAGCTGCAAAACGAGAAACAGCTTGACGCGTTCTGCATCGATATACTTGAGTATCCAAACGTCTCGGGCAGCATGCCTGCGCACGGCATAACCTGGATTGAGGCCGAGGCGATGTGCTTTAAGGAGGGCAAGCGGCTCTGCAAACCGGCGGAATGGCAAGCGGCGTGCTCTGGCCCCCTCGGGCTCTTGTATCCCTACGGGAACACCTATCAGCAGGACAGGTGCAATACCGAGGGAGAGTGGATGATGAACGGGAGCAAGGTGGTAGTATCGGGCGCCTTTCCCGGCTGCATGAGCGGCTATGGAGTGGTTGATATGAGCGGCAACATCTCGGAATGGACTGCTGGCGAGGGAGATAAGGCCAGGATTTACGGCGGCAGTTTCTTGAGCGGTCGCTACTCGAGCTGCACGAGCTTCTACACGCTCACTAAGACGCGTAGATACGTCTTCAACGGGGTCCGTTGTTGCATGAAACCGGCAGCCGGCGAGCCCGCCAGCCCGCGCTAGATATGCAGAGACATTACGGCAGACTAGTCGCGTCGCTTACCGTTACGGTTGCGACGTTTTTCGGGGCGGGCGTTATCGTCGCGATGCTCTACGTTGGGCCACAGATAACCGCGCCAGGTCGTCCCAATCCGCTTGTGGTGCATGATTATTCGTTTACCGATGTGGCCCTGATGGGAATCCTTTTCGGCCTTGTCTCTGCTATCGTCTGCCTCACAGTGCTTATCCCGATCACGAGGCATGATAAGCGCCGGTGCATCGCGCTGAGCAAGAGCCTCAACGTTCCACTTGGTCAGGTGTTTTTCTTGACGCAATCGTGCGTGGTGCGAAAACCTTGGGCCACGCGGCAAGATGCGTTTGACGAGTCGCTGGCGGCGCTGAAATCGTTGCGGGTCTGGCTCAAGGTCCAAGACGCGAAGATAGGCTGCATCGAGGCATACACTCGCCCTCTGTTCGCATCAAGAGTAACCGTCAAGACCGACGAGGTCGATGGGGACTGGTTAGTAACTGCGGTCTCAACTCCGGTCTCCGGCCTTCTGATACTCGACTTCGGGCGCAATTTCGAGATTGTCAATCAGTTCAGGCAAGCGCTCGCCTCCGACTGAATCTCCGCGGCGGCCACGGCGCTGGGCACTACGGCTGGGCGACCATAGCTCTTTTCTCCTGTGAGTATAACCGGCCGGCTCGCACCCGAGGCGCAGCCCGCTTTCAACCAGCCGGCAAGGGGTCTGCAATAGCAAGTTTGGCCTGCTTCGTATCGGTGGCGTTCACCAATCGTTCTACGGCCAGTTGGCAGTAATCGGGATCGATCTCGATGCCGATGCCTCGTCTGCCCGTTGCAGCGCAGGCCAGCAGCGTCGAGCCGCTCCCCATGAATGGATCAAGGACCACGTCGCCGACGAAACTGAAGAGCTTTATGCACCTTCTCGGCAGCTCCACGGGGAATGGCGCTGGATGACCCACGCGCCGCTTGCTCTCGCCGGAGAACGTCCAGACGCCAAGTGTCCAGTCCATGAAGTCCTGCCTTTCGATGTCGGATATGCCTGACCCGCTCGTCTTCTTCCACGAGTCCTTGTAGAGAATCGCTATCATCTCGACTGGGGCAATCACATAGGGCGCGCTGGCTGAAAGCCAGGAACCCCAGGCCGTGCGCCTCGAGATATTCTGCTCATTCCAAACAACTGTGGAGTGATACTTGAGGCCCACGTCCTTTGCGATGCCCAAGATGTCAGCATAGACGCTCTGCTGTCCGCCCTTGTTCTTGTCAAGCGGGATGTTCAGGCAGAAGCGACCATCCTCCTTGAGCACCGCCAACGCCTTCTCGAGCCATTTGCGGGTGAAATCGAGATATGAGGCGTAGGAAGTTCTGTCGTCGTAGGAGCTGTAGTCGATCTTGACGTTATATGGCGGTGAGGTGACGATCAGGTCAATTGAGTCATCCGGGATACAGTCCGACTCGACGAAATCATCGTTGAAAATACGGATGTTCTCATATCTGAAGAACGGCATTTCCCAATTCCCTAATCATCTCTTCGGGGTGTTCTGACAAGCGAAGAATCCACTGAGCATAGTATCACCCGTGGCCCCAGAGCTGCAACTCGTCAGGCAACGAGGGCAGCAGCTGTTCAGGAGTGGGTCGGGACGTGGCTTGCCCAATGTTTCATGGGCATTTCTTCTTTCGTTTGGCGCTTAATCTATAGGGCGCATTATTGGCGTCTTCCTGCTCTAATAGGCCACATACGTCCGCTACCACTTGCAGAACTTCACATACACGACTAGTAACTGAAACGTTTGAGGCGGCTTTCCCTCGGTGGTATCTTCAAATCATTGAAGGAACCTACGGGAATGTGAAAGCGCGAATCAAGGATTAGCCCTGAAAGGGTTTGCCCGCCATAGCTGGGCAGCGGCGGAGTGAAAAAAAGGAGGGCCTTGAAAAATGAGCCCAAAGAAGAAAACAAAGACGAAGCCAA
>DATLAJ010000067.1 GCA_035527515.1 bacterium | reverse complement strand
CGTTCTTGTCTTTGTACCGCCTCTGGATGCTCGCCTTCAAAATGGTCTTTGTTGTCCCGTTCACGGGTATGTCGTTCTCGAACAGCGCACACGATACGCTGCCGGCTCTAAACTTAGCTATTGGTTTTTGTCCTGCCATTTGTTTCACCTTGGGCTTGTCATCTGACGTGACACGGCCCTCTTTCTCATGTAATGGAAAGAGGCCTTGGTCCTGAACCCGTCCTATGCTGCAGCCAACGCACATTCGCTTGAGAGCACTCGAACAAGGGCCTGCTGCAAATCATATAATCATCTCTTTGCTTCTTTTGGCCACTTCGTTATATCGCATCGCTTCCTGTCCCCCAAGTCAAGACTACACAAGATCGCGGCCCTTGCCTCAGCTCCACCATCGGCCGACATCCATGATCGCTTGCGCAATCTGCGCCGCCGCACGCTGCCCGCCAACTGAACCCAGAGCAGGCGCCAGATCAGCCAGTTGCATTATGAGATCACGCCGCTGTTGCTGGGCCATGAGACGTAGCGTTTTCCTCCATAAAATACGTGCCTCCTTTGAGCGAATAATATCCCTCATGTAAAGTACCCATTCCTTCATCAAATCGTTTGATACTGATGCACTCAACCCCCGAAACACCTTCGTGGCAATGCGAGCTTTCATCGGCCCTGGAATGCGCGTCCTAAGAAAGCGAAGAGCACGTTTTGCTTCGCCATGCTTGCAAGCCGTGATAGCTATGCCAACAGATTCTCGCAAGACTTCAACTCCTTGTTGTTCCGGCAGCTTCAACGCGAGTTCAGCGAGCGTTTCAGCCCTGTTTACGTCGTCCGCGATGCGCCGTGCTCTCCCAAGCAGCAACCCTACAGCCACATTCGACCACGGCCCAGCAAGGTCTCGTACAACGTGCTCCTCAGACCTATTCAGACCAATGCCCACAGAAATCGCTTCCGGCCACAGCGAATCGCACAGATAAGGCGCCATATCCCGCAACATCTCATATGAGATACTCCAGCCAGATACTTCTATGGCTCTTAGCGCATCGGCGAGGCCCGATTCAGACAGATCCGCAGCAATACTCACGAGTAGCTTCGCACGCAGCCCGCTAACCGTAACCTGTCGTATCGCCTTACGTGCTTCATCTACTATCGCCTGTCTATCATGACCGTCCATTCGAGGCACGAGTGATACACATGCTGTCGCCCGCGATTCCGGCCTTCGGCAAGTCAAGGCTATGGCAATGGCCCGCCTCAACATCGTAGGCCTTAGAACCGGAACCAAAGCAGCCAGATCCTGCGCCCTGACCCAGTCATCTTTCGTTGCCTCAATGATTTCAAGTAGACTGCTCGTGAAAGCCTCGCTGAGACTTGCATTGACAAGATCAAATACCACCTGTCCCCCTTCCATCATCCGCTCTCGTACGGCAACCAGCATTTCTCGCGACGCTTCCTTCCTGAGATTCACGTCCATAGATGGCAGAATTGAGGCAAGGGCTACTGCACGACAATACGCCCCAGTAAGCCGCCGGGCTTGCTCAAATGCCCTCTTGGCAAGACTTCCACGGAGAAGCGGCCCTACACGCTGCAACACCCGTGCTTGGCTCCCTTCGTACGGCAGGCCATCCGCCGCGGCCAGCAATGCCCATAGCACTCTCCCCCTTAGCGGCTCCGAAAGGCGAGGAGAGACCATGGCAGAGAGTACCGCTGAACGGTTGATTTCGCTCCTCATCGCAACTGCAAGTCCGAATGCCTGCTGCATGTGCTTTTCAGAAAATGTGGACATCATTGCACAGAGGCTGCCCGCCTGCTCGTCTTCGTTGTGGGCCCGCGTAATTGCGTTTAGAGACCTGTTAACTAGAAGTTCTTTCGCTCGCCCGTCCAGTTCTTGTGCCATTGCCGCCGCCGCCCGACTTCGGTCGAGGATAGCAGGTGGCAGGTTGAGAAGTTCTATTGCTCTGGGAATTAACACATCTGGCAAACGTGGAATGTAGCGAAGAATTGCATAGTTGCGAGTTCGACCATTAACAATATCCGTTATGGTGGCAAATGCCGCTTCCGCCATTGAGGCGGGCAAGGCTGCCACAAGCGCCGCAAGTGATTGGGCGCGTTCATCGGCGTCCCCCAGAGTCCGTTGGGCTTGCGCAACCGCTTTCCTAAGTATCCGTTTTCGCTCCTTTTCTGGAAAGCCGCAACTGAGGGCCGCCAGGGCCCTTCCCCTCTCTCTCGGTTCCTTGATACGCTTAGTCGAGTCCAATACTTTTCGCAGCAGTCCCCGTGGGAGAAAGGGCGCAACCACGGTAAACCCATTGGCCCAAGCATCGATCGGCCAAGCGGACTGGACGCAAGTCAGACAATCGTGCAGAGCGACGATGGGCATTTGTCGCGCCACTCGTCTGAGGAGTTCTATGTCCACGCCGGGGATTCCGAGGCACAGTGCGTGAGCATCCAAACGCGGGGTGCCACGAGGGAGCAGTCCCACCTTCACGCGAATCCCGTCTGTAAGACCCCAGTTCCGAAAAGAATGTCTGTCGCTCCAGCAACGAACTAGTGACTTGCAGGCTGTCTCTAGCACATTGTCGGGCAGACAGGGACCTAGCCAAGCCAACCTTGCCGCCTGTAGATCAGTCTCCTCGCCGCCGGCTATACCTAGCATCTGCTCTATCAATTTGTCTCTCGTTGGCTTCGGTAGGTGTTCAGCAAAGAAGCACAAGATCATTCGGCGGAGATCCGGGTGGGCAAGCCTATCTGCGTAACCGATAGCTTGTTCGGCCACAGAGGGCGTCATTCGACCGGCAAAGGCCGTCAGCGCCCTTGCTCGCCAACTCTCGCTAGGAATGGCTCCGACATGCGTCAGGACGGTGGTTTGCTGTAATGGATCAGCAAGGTAGGGTACGATCTTTGCTATCAACCGGGCCTTGTCAGCTTCCTGTTCAAGATCATCGATCGCGCCAATGGCTTCAGCAAACAGGTCCTCACGCGTCGGGCTGGGTACGAGCTCTGCCACAGCTGCATAGCACTCGGCCTGTTCTGCCGGATCATTCATCACGCGAGCGTATGCTATCGCCCGATTTGCTGGCCAAAGCCCATTCTTCACAAGCGCGATCAGCAAAAAAGCCGACAAATTCCTCGCCACGCTCAGCTCGCTCGCGACGATCAGAGCACACCGTATTTCAGTTCCCAGATGGGGCGGGATAATGCCTTCCTCCCACGCTCTCGCGTCAGCTTTTTCAGCTTGCTTCCACACCTTTTCCACGTCAGCCAGAAAACCACCGTGATACCCGCCGACGACAAGCCAAGCCCGTCGCCAAACATCGCTGGCAAGTGGCTCAAGCATGTGAAGATCACTGCCGGATCGGACAAGGTGATCTCCATAATGCTCCACTACATAGTGAGATACTTTTTTTGGGGTAAGCCCTTTCTTGAGGTGTCCTATGGTCCCTTGCCCATAGGCGGTAAACCGTCTCTCCCACCGGCATCTATCTCGTTCTGATAACATTTCACAGAAGTGCTCACGCAGCCGAGGATGACTGAAAACATAGCCTTGTCCTTGACCGTCGCCAACCACAAAGCGGTCAAGGGGCTTGATCGCCTCTCTTAGGATATGAAAGTTGAAGCCAGCCTCCTTCGGCATCAGGTGAAGAATGTCTTCTCGTGTGAGCGGCCCAAGCGCACAAGAAAGCAGGTCAAACACCATCTGCACAGATCGCTTTCG
>DATLAJ010000066.1 GCA_035527515.1 bacterium | reverse complement strand
CGAGGCCAATCTGTCGGTCAGCCAGACGCACTCGCAGCGCCTGTTGGGCAGCATCGATCACCTGCTTAGCGCGCTCGGCTGGGCGCTATCAGAGGTCGATGTCCTCGCCGTGTCGATCGGGCCCGGCTCCTTCACAGGACTCCGCATAGGCATCAGCATCATGCAGGGCTTGGCGATGGCCCAGGGCAAGATGCTAACTCCCTTCAGCTCGCTCGAGGCCCTAGCCAACAACTACGTCGGCTGCCCTCACCTCGTCTGCCCGATGATCGACGCCAAAATGGGTGAGGTCTTCACTGCTCTGTTCAGGTTTGACGGCGCTAATCTCCTGCCAGAGGCTCCCGAACAGGCCGTTCGGCCAGCCGAGATCGTTAGCCTCGCCTCCGAAAAGAAAACCATATTCCTCGGAGATGGGGCGAATGTCTATGCCCAGGCCATCACGAATGGTATGAAGGCCGAATACGTCATAGCGCCCATCCACCTTTCCCAGCCTCGTGGAATATGTGCCGCGCGCCTCGTGGCCCAGACGGCAAGCGAGCGAGGAGGCGTGGACCCATCGCAGATCAGGCCCAGATACTTGAGAAAATCAAACGCTGAGCTCGCGAAAGAGAAGGTCCTGAGTTCCAATTCTAACAGCTCGACCTGAAAGGTGTGCCCGTGGAGCGTAAAAAAGCAGACGAGTTCTCGATCCGCAAGTTCCGCGACCGGGACCTCCCGGCCATATATGAGATCGAGCAGGAGATATTCACGCCGCCCTGGCCGCGTTCAGCCTTTCTCTACATAGCGAAGTCTGGGTGGGGCACACGCGGCGAAATACTGCTGCTGGAGCACAGGCCGCCCGATTCAAAGCCCAAGCCTGTCGGCTACACATGCCTCATGTGGGAAGCGGGGATAGGCCATATCCTCAACCTCGCAATTCGGAAACCTTTCAGGGGCAGGAAACTCGGCGAGCGGCTCCTTGTGGCGGGAATACAAAGGCTCCTCGAGAAGGGCCTCTCGAAAGCTGTGCTGGAGGTTAGAAGCTCTAACAGCATCGCGAGAGAACTATATGAAAAGCATGGGTTCACCCTCCACCACGTCCAAAAGGGCTACTATCCAGACGGCGAGGATGGCCTTGTAATGGTCAAGCCGCTCGACGTGTAGGGGCAGGTCTCCGTGCCTGCCCTGAGATATGCCGTAGGGGCGATTCACGAATCGCCCTTCTCATGACGGCAAGAAAAGCTTGACAGGCGGCGGGGGGGGGGGTAGAATCCCTTCTGGTTGCCTAAAATGCGATTTGGTTTTTTCTGTTGTTTTTCAATAATGTAATATGGTAAAGGAGGAAAGGACATGGGCATTGAGTTCCTGAACGACACCATCTTTGTAACTGGAGGCAGTCAGGACGACCCATACACGATGGCCGACCTCGATGCGGACGGCACCGTCGGCCAATACGTGACGCCTGGCGGCTACGGCAACCGCGAATACGCCGTCAGCAAGGACCTCGTCATCGGCTCGACGGACGCCGACACCTTCTTCGACCTCTGCGGCAGCATCATCGCGATGGACGCCGGAGTCACGCTCACGGTCTATACGACAGCCCTTCGCGGCGGCCGGATGGGCGCCACCTTTGGCGACAAGGAAGGCCGCTCAGGTGTGGTCGGCTTCACCGACGATGCTGTGAAAGAGGCGCGCCTCGAGCACATCAAGAAGCTCTATCTGGAGCGTCTGTTTTATCTGGACAACACGACTGGCGAGTGGGTCCAGACAGGCGGCCGCCCCTCGGATCGTCGGGGTGGTCGAGGATGCCGACATTGCCGACGGCCCGTATTCATAGTTATCCGTTGGCGGTTGGCGGTTGATCGTAGGAATGATCCACGAAGAACACGAAGACACACGAAGCAGGAGGAAACGCAAGAGGAGGGATTGATGGTCGAGGCGCGTTCTTGAACATGCTTCTTCTCTTCGTGGCCCTTAGTGCCCTTCGTGGACGAAGCATCTAGTAGATTAGGAGACCGATGCGGTTGAATTATGCTCTTGTCTCTTTTATGGAGGGTATCGACATGAAGATACGTGTTTTCGGCTTGATTATCGTTACCATCATGCTTCTGGCAATCCTGCCGGCTCTGTCAACAGCGGCGCCTCAGGTATTCATCGAAACCGATAGGGACAGCTACAAGGCGGGCGACACGATTGAGGTGAGCCTGGCGGGGGATAATCAGGGCGAGGGGATGTCCGTTGACGTTTATATCGGTCTGCTGACGCCCAACGGCTCGCTCTGGACATGCGGCTGGTACTGGTCCGAGGCGATCAACCCGTGGATTGAGGGCATCTACGTGCCGGCGGGGTTCACCATGAACCAAAAGCGCTTTTTCTCGTTCGATCTGCCCTCCGGAATGCCGCCAATCGCAGACCCTGGCGAGTATTCCTTCGCCGCGGTCCTGACCGAACCGGGCACATTCAACTGGGTCTGTGAGGCCAGTTTTGGGACATTTACGGTCTTCTCCGTTACGGGCGTGGATTACTACGTTGACGCCGCACTAGGAGAGGATTACGAGTGGTATGATGGCTCTGAGGACCTGCCCTGGAAGACGATTACGCACGCCTTGAACTCGGTCGTGGCCTCGCCCGCCGCGCCAGCAACCATCCACGTCGCGGCCGGCGTGTATTCTACCTCCACCAACGGCGAGACGTTCCCGCTTAACATGAAGAGCTGGGTCTCGCTTGTCGGCGACGGCGCAGACGTCACGGTTCTGGACGCTGAGTCCGCGGCCAACGTAATCTGGGGTTACTACGTCGATGACTGGACGATAGAGGGATTCATGATAACAGGCGGCAAAAGCAAGGATGGTGGAGGGATATACTGCGAGACCCAGAATCGGTGGTGCCCGGCTTCTTGTACGGTCGCGAACAACACTATTACTGGCAACTCGGCACAAAATGGCGGTGGGATATTCTGCGGCGGCGGTTGGCCTATGGTCAGAGACAACGTAATATCAGGCAATCACGCGACTAATTCCGGAGGCGGGATATACTCCGAATGCCCTCTGACCATCCAGAACAACGCCATTGAGGGTAACTCCTGCGACGGCCGGGGTGGCGCGGTATGCTGCTCGTACTCAAGCTGGGTGGGAGTATTGTGCAACACGATACGAGGTAATTCAGCCGACGAGGGAGGGGGAATATACAACTACCGGCATACGATCCTGGTGTTTGGCAACTTGATCGCCGATAACTCGGCTGGATCTCACGGAGGCGGTGTATTCTGCTGGTGCAGTTACGCCTCTGTCCAGAGTAACACGATTGAGCACAACAGCGCAGATCTCAGCGGTGGCGGGTTATACACGGCCGCGACCAGCATCATCATATTCAGTAACTACGTTATAGAGAATTCATCCCAACACAATGGCGGCGGGATCCTTAGTGAATACGCAGAGATCATATCGAACAACTTAATCGCGCTGAACAGCGCCGGGCTGGACGGCGGCGGTGTGGTCTGTGATTATCCACCTACGGAGTTTCAGAATAACACCATCGCGGACAACGTTGCGGGGGGGCTCGGTGGGGGAGTCTGGAGCTACGGGCCCTCCGAGATCACGGACTCCATCATCTGGAACAACGGGGATGACCTCTACAACTGCACGGCCAGATATTGCTGTGTCCAGGACCCCGACGAGGGCGAGGGCAACATCCACGCCGACCCGCTGTTTGTGGACGGGCCCTATGGTCACTATTATCTGGACCCCAATAGCCCATGCGTTGACGCTGGTAGCTGCTCCCCGGACGATGCGGGGCTTTTATATATGACCACGCAAGCTCGCAGCACGCCGGACTTTTGGACCGTCGATTTGGGATACCATTATCCCATTCCCTTCGAATCGTGGACGAAAGCAAACCAACTGCCTTGAATTGTAGGACGAGTACTTGAAATGGCTACTTACCTCTACATTATCAAGAAGCTCATGCAGCCGAACGCGATTCCATCGGCCCAGCGCGCAAGACTCATGTCAGATCTTGTGATGTCGTTTCGGAATGACCCGCTTGTCCAGCGGCTCCTCAAGGCTGGGCGTCATGCGGCGCCTCTCATCTGCTGGGAGCTCCGGAAAAACGGAGCCGCTACGCCGCGATTGGCCCAGGCTTGTCTGTTCTGGATATTGTGTCAGACGGCGCCCGATACGGCGGCGCATCTTGTCATGGCCCCGCTCGCTAGCCCAACAGACCACTCCGCAGCTCTCTTAAAAAGCCTCGCGCCACAGTGGATCTCGAGAGAGTTGCTTCTCGCGGGCAGAATGACAGGGTCGCAATCCGGCGAATCGCACGCGACCGCGATTCTAGCTTCTATTTTGTCAATTGACCGTTATCAGCGCGGGACTGTTTCTCCAGAGCTGTGGCCCATTCCGGGAATCACTAATTGGGATGGTGAGGACACGGGCGATACTCACTTCGGATGGGCTGTCCCCGCGGAGGAAGGTGGCCGTACCGAGGATAACTGGTGCACGGTGCGATGGCCCCCGCCCCGGGAAGCTCCGTTCGAGGGCGCCGATCGGGTGGTGCTCGAGGGCGAACCGCCCGTGTACGCGCCCTTCTTGGGCGAAACCTGTAAGTACTTTCACTTTGACAGATCATGGGAGTTGCTCGGGCCGACGGGAAGATATTTCTGCGCCGGACTAATATGGTTGCCCAGACGTGCCTGGTCGCCCGGGGAATTGCATATCCTCACCAAGGATCTCGAGCAGGTACTCTCTGACGATGACGTGCGCGTCGGCGACATCGTCGAGTATGCTGTCGGACATCACTGGGCGGTCGTGTGGAAGGTGGCCCCCGTGAACGTGAAAGCCCGATACGTAGTTGAACACGCTTGGAATACCCCGGCCGGGCCGTCTGGCCACGTCACAGTGCAATATGAGACACGAGTGCTGCACGTCAGAAGCAAACTGAACGAGGTTTACCAAGAGGCGATTCACAGCCCTTATGACCAGGCTTTGTTTTATCAGAATAAATGGCAACCGCAGGATTTCCCTGTGAAGATCTGGCGGTGGAAGCGTAATCATTGCCTCAGGGGCAATATCATCGACCTGTGGATCAAGACGCACCCGGATGACGATGGCGCGCCGTATTCCCAGGAGACTTTCTGGGAGAGCCCGGACATCAAGATCGTAGAGGGGCCGTTCCCTGACGTGAGTAAGGAGCAGTGGTATGAACGGGCTGTCGATGTGGGAGACGAGATAAAGTTCGGCCTTAAATACAGGATCTGGGCACAGGTGCGGAACAGAGGCGATCGGGACCTCGACGGTGAGCCTGCCCAGGGCGGTTATCCCTGGACCTGGAAATGGCCCCCAGGTGCGGAGCGCAAACACTGGTTTGGGAACGCCTATATTAGGTATTACTGGGCGTATTCTGGAACCCCGCAGATGGACGACTGGCAGATCATACGGCCGCCTGCCGCCGAGGGCGGCGGCGGGGCGCCTCACTTCGGGCCGTTTACTGTGCCGAGAAGAGCTGGCTGTGACGGCAACGCCGAGGTCAATGCGCCTTTTGCGGACTGGACGCCGCCACAGCTCATCGACCCGAGCACCGGCCAGACCGTCTCGGGCTCTCATGTGTGCTTTCTCGCGGTTGTTTACGCTATCTGCAAGTGCGAGAATCACCGAGGGTTTCCGCCAGGCGACGACCCGAAGAACAGGTGCAACCCAGACCCGATAGTCTATCCCTGGGAGCCAGCTTGGGACAACAACATAGCGATGAGAAACATCTCGGCCATTAGCCTCGAACCTGCTCAGGCGATTACACTGCATCGCCTCTTGGGAACGCCTCACGACCTAGAAAGCATCGAGGGGGCGCTGGAGGCCGTTGTGAGCCATCCCTTCGAGACGGCCCGGCAGGGCCAGACAGAGGACCCTGCGCCTCTTCAGGTCTTCCTGAGGACGTGCGGCGATAGCGAGGCCTTGACCACCATCAATGAATACAAGGAGAAGGGCATCCTGTTTCTGCCGGATGACAACAAAGGCCTTGAGAAGCGAATGGGCGGCGTGGTGCTTCCCTACAAGCTGATGGGCGGCAAGCGCACGAATACGTTCGACGTCAAGATTCGCGTCCCCAAGAAGGCCAAGCCGGGCTCGGTCTATTACGTTCGCATCGCGCAGAACCTCCATGGCAGGATAGTCAGCGGCTGCACCACTGTCGTCCGAGTTATCTAGCCTCCCCTCCCTCACTCTGGGCCGAGGGCGGTAACCCCGCTCCCTTACTCTGGGCCGAGGCTGCGCTTCAGCATCGACCCCCACTCTGGATAGCTGCCTGAGGCGAGCTCGGAACGTGCGAGCCGACAGCTTTCATTCGCTGGTAGAAGAAGATATGGGAGCCGAGGCTCTCGGCTGGGTGCCCAGACACTGGGCGGCTCGCCGCCCAGAATCAACCCTTCTCCGCATCCCCCGCGTCCTTCAGCATCGCCGAGGCGATGATGCCGACCACGACGGCAAACCAGAGCGTGCACAGGCGGATAATGATCGTCGCTGCTGCGGCCAAGCTCGTCTGAATGGGGATTTCGCAAGAGATCTTCACCAAAAGACCGGTGAGGCTGACCTCGGTCAGGCCTATCCCGCCCGGCATCATCGTAATGGCGCCGGCTATGGTCGAGAAGGCGTAGATGAACACCGCGTCCAGGAAACCTACGCACCTCGTGAGGCCAAGCGCCTCGAGCACAACGTAGAATGCAACGCACTCGCAGGCCCAGGAGACGACGCTCAACGCCACGGCCGGCACGAGTCGCCTGAGCGCTATCAGTTGGTAGATCGATTCGTAGGCCTCGAACGCCTTGTCGGTGAATCTTCGCAGAAGCGGTATCCTGCCCATGAGTCTGAGAAGCGATTCGGCGAGGCGCCGGCTGCCGACAATCAGAATGACAGCGACCGTAAACGCGGTGCTCACCAAAAGGACCTTGCCGCCGGTAGCGAATGCGACGGCGCCGTAGGCGGAGAGTATCAAGAAACCGATGAAGTCCGTGAAGCGTTCGGCGGCGACAATTGGGGCTGTTTTGGCGATCGGTGAGCCATCGATCATCTTGACGAAAAGCGACTTCACGACCTCCCCGAACCTGCCGGGGCTTATCGTCATCGTGAGCCCGGCCAGAAAGACCTTGAAGCTCTGGGCCTTGGATATCTTCACGTCCAGAAGTCTCAAGTAGTAGTGCCATTTGCAGAACCTGAGTATGTAGTTGAGGAAGGCAAGTCCAAGGACGAGCGGGAGGTAGTAAAGCTTGAAGCTGGCCAGGGCCTTGGCGACCTTGTCGAAGTCCGAGTAGAGCGAGATGGCAAGGAAGATGCACGCCCCGAGAACGATCGCCACGATGAGCTTCCTTCGCAGCCGGTGAATTAGGCTCAAAGGCCCATCCTCTTGAGTATTGTCTTGTTCTCGGTCCATCTCTCCCTGACCTTGACAAACAGTTTCAAAAAGACGTGCAACCCCAACATCGTCTCCATGTCCTTGCGCGCGAGCGTCCCAGCTCTTTTCAGCATCTGCCCGTTTTTACCGATCACTATAATCTTCTGGCTTGACCGTTCAACGTAGATAGTAGCGTGAATCCGAACGAGCGTCTGGTCACCCTTTTCCTGCTCCTCGATAGACTCGACCACAACGCCCGTCGAATACGGCAGCTCCTGTTGCGTGAGCATCATCAGCTTCTCCCGGACTATTTCGGCAAGAATGAACTCCTCCGAAAGGTCGGTAACAGTCTCCTGCGGATAATACATCGGGCCTTCGGGCAGCAAGCCAATCACCGACTCAAGGAGGGCATCGACGTTCCTGTTCTCAAGTGCCGAGATATGGAAAGTCTCACGGAAATCCAGAAGCGACTGGTAGCGTTGTGTGATGTTCTCGATGTCGATCTCCGGATGCTTTGGCAACAGGTCGCACTTGTTTATCGCCAGAAGAACCGGGCATTTTGCTCGGCAGAGGCACTTTAGAATGAAGATATCCTGGGGATGGACTTTCCTTTGCACTTGGGTGAGAAAGATGATGATGTCCATGCCGGACGTGGCTTGCATCGCGGTCTTGACCATGATCTTGTTCATCAATTTGGGCGGCTTATGGATGCCGGGCGTGTCCAGAAAGATCGCCTGCGCCTCAGGGAGGTTCTTGATGCCCAGAATGCGATTGCGCGTTGTCTGGGGCTTGTCGGTGATGATGGCGATCTTTGCGCCAACGATGAGGTTCAGCAATGTCGATTTCCCGACGTTCGGCCGGCCGATAATCGATACGTAACCTGACCTAAAAACGGTCTGTGCCATGCCCCTAATCTTGCAGCTCGCCTTCCGGGGCGAGCTCGTCGGCAAGCTGAAGCGCCTGCCCAATCGAGTTATCCATGTTGTTATACCAGAATAGGCCAGTTCGCCCGGCGAGCCGCACGTTGGCAAAGCTCTTGAGCGCCTCTTTGAAGCGCTGCTTTTCCTCAATGTAGCCGAGCTCGTAAAGTGGGTATGTGTTGTCCACTCGCTCGATGTGGATGTCTAGAATGCTCTGGCGGCTGCATAGGCGGACCTTCTCAAGGTCGTTGATTATGTTCTTTTGTCTGGAGGCTGCGAACTCCATGTCAGCTGGCCCCGGGCTTGTTATCTCCACGCAGATGCCGCTTTTGCCCTCGGGAACCATGAACGGGCTGAAGTTCTCCGGAAACGAAGCCCTCGTGAGCGTCAGGTCCTTGCTGGGGAAGTATATCCACTGGTCATCGAGGCCAACTTTGTGATCGATCTCGGTGTTAAAAGCCACAAGCGAAAGGTAGCGCAGGTTCGGTTTTCGAAGCCCGATCTTCTCGGCAAGCAGCGGGATCGGCGCTGTCCAGACAAGAACATCCACGTCATCCTTCTCGCCACCGTAGGAGACCGACGTCACCCGGCCCTTCGCGGTCGAAAGCTCAATGTTGTCCACGTCAAGAACTACTCGGCCCCCGAGCGATTCGATGCGGGCCGCAAGCTTCGTGCTGAACACGTCAACACCGTGCTTGGGATAGACAAACTTAGTGGTAACGGGCTTCGGCATCAGCGTTACTTTCAGCGTATCGAAGAGCGTGTTCATGCTCGCCCGCTTGTCAATGATCGCCCTGTCAATGCTCGCTGACGCCCAGGTTGCGTGCAGTTTTGCCGGGTCAGTCCAGCAGTACTTGAGAGTGTAGTCGTGAAAGAATATCTCGTAAAGAGTTGGGCCGTATTTGCTCTTGATGTAGTCGTCGAAACGCTCAGTTGTGAACTTCGGCCGCTTGAACAGGTCAAAAAAACACCTGACAAGCGCCGACTTCGGCAGTCTGAGTAACGAGTGCGGCCTAAGCGGCCAGTGGTAGTATTTCCCGAAGAGAAGGACGCTAGAATGCCGCTCAATCGTTAAGGCCTCGTCGCCCAATATGCTCTCGATGAACTTGCTCACCCGCGGATTGTCGGTATGAAACCTGTGCGGCCCGATGTCAAAGGCGAAATCCCCATACCTGAAACTCCTCGCCAGCCCCCCAACACATCCCAACTTCTCCAGCACCACGACCTCAAAACCACGCTGAGCCAGCGCGTAGCCGACTGTTAGCCCGTTTACGCCCGCCCCGACTATGTGCACTCGTCTCTTGCTGCTGCTCATCAAAATCCTCTGAGAAACTTAACGCATCTTCCGACCACAAGAGCCGGGCGTGGCCACTTATCTACCGACTTATTCAGCGTAGGCCCCTCGCGACATAACCTTGCACGGAATCACCACACGACCTCTGACACACGCCGCTGAAGTCTGCCGCATCATCAATTGGCCCGGTCAGAATAGGTCTGCGACATCCTCATCTCTGGCATGAGCCCAAAGAAGAAATGCTTCATCCGAAACCGCGCTATCGGCCTGTAAAGCGACGCCAAAATCGACAGCAACCTGGTGCACACAAAATCTTTCGCCTTCGAATCGATGAAGAATGAGACAAAGTATAAGCTCTGAAGCACTCTCCTGTCGTGCCTCGAGAGCCAAGGCATGTTCCCTCGCTCCATCTTCAGCTCGCCCCACTCGGCAAGCGTGCCTGGCTCCTCGAATCCATAACGCAAAGAATCCTCATAGAGATCGGAGCCCGGATATGGAATATAACTCGCGAGTGCTGTGATCGTTGCCTTTGGGTTCTCCCGCATGACACGCATGATCAGCTCCACAGTCTTTCTTAGGTCCGCACCCCGCTCGTATGGCAACCCCGTTATGAAACTGTATCGTGGGATTATATCGACTTTGGCGAGGCGCCGGTTCACGTCGAAAAGCTGCTGCATCTTCAGCTTCTTGCCAACGCGTTTGAGGATGCGCTCCGAGCCCGACTCGACCCCGAAATAAAGCCTCCTGCACCCGCTTCTCTCCAAGAGCTTGAAGTCCGCGTCGCTCAGCGTTGAGGCCTCTGGGATGTGCCCGCCCGTCGTGGTCCAAGTGATGCCCGCACCGACAAGCGCCTCGGAGATGCTCTTCACTCGCCCAATGTCAACGGAGTAGTTCTCATCGACAATATAGAAATGTTCCACGTTGAACCTCTCGGCGGCGTTGAGCATTCGCTCGACGAAAACGTCCGCCGAGAAAGCGCGCCACGTGCGCTTGTGGAAGGCTTTGTTGTAGCAGAACGAGCAGTTGTTGGGGCAGCCGCGGGAGCTCTCGACGTAGAATGTCGGCTTCTCGAATTCCAGCGGCAAATAGTCAGTGAAATCCACCAGGCTGTATGGCATCTCAGGCAATGTGTCCATCTCAACAAATTGGCGCGGGCCGGTGTAGTGTGGCTTGCCATCGCGCACAAACCATAGCCCACGCACTTGCCCAAGGTCTCCGCCCGATTTGAGCGTCCGCACCAGCGCTAAGAAGGTCTCCTCGCCCTCGCTCTCGACGATGATGTCAACGCAGGGGTCGCCCAGCGACTGCTCAGGGAGCAGAGTCGTGTGTGCACCGCCCCAGACGAGCGGCACGTCTGAATGCTCTCGCACAAATGAGGCGATCTCGAGCGCGTGTTTGATCTGGTTGCCTGTCAGGCTGTGGATGCCGACGCAGAGCGGCGACGAGTTCAGCTCCCGAAGCAGACTGTCCCGCCAGTGCTCATCCGTTCTCTGGTCGATGAGCACCGTCTCGAACTCCCGCGCCACAAAACGAGCGGCGGCAAGGAGTCCCAGCGGCGGAGTCGGCCTCGTCCTCAACGCATCCCAGTGCCCGAATATCGGCTCCACCAAAACAACTTCAGCCATTTGGCCGATTGCCTCCGAGAATAAAAGCTTATCAAACTAAGATGGGCGACAAACCTCAAGGTCTTGGCGAGTATAGCCGTCAAAGAGGGCGCCTGTCAACCGACAGGCCGCATGGACAGCAGTTCCGCAGGAGTGGGTTGTTGGGTGGTGGTGAGATGCGACCGGTGGTGGTTTTGGGTTGGATGACAGGATGTTGTATATAGCAGAGTCGCTATGGCGATTTTTGGCTGTTTTTGGTGGTTTTCTGCGGGTGATTGCTGGTCGAGACGTATAGGTCGGCCACTCATAATCTCGACCGCGCCAGCCGTCTGTTCGCGCCGAATGAGGTCCTATGTCCAGCCGCGCTTATGTATGGCCGGGTCAATGAGTTTGGCCCTTGTATCAGGCTCATTAAGTTCTAGCATAGCTCAGACTCTCGTATCTCCTGCTGGAGAGCTCCTACTGGCGCGCGGATCGAACCGTTCAGTTCACGTGAAGCATTGGAACACAAACATCCCCAGCAATCGAGACGGCCCGTCGTGCTTTCCGGCTCAGACGGGTCACGCGGCCGTACGAGCCAGGCCAGCAGCGGCTCGCCGCCTATTCCTTGACGAGGCCGGAGAACCCCATGAAGGCAAGAGAGAGGATGCCGGCAGTGATGAGGCCTATCGAGACCCCCTTCAAGGCTTCAGGGACGTCCATCAGCTCGATGCGCTCCCTGATGCCAGCAAAGATGACTAGCGCCAGAGCAAAGCCAACCGATGAGGCGAATCCGTAGAAGAGAGTTTCGATGAGCGAGTATTTCTTCTGGATAATGAGGATGCACACGCCGAGGACAGCGCAGTTGGTTGTTATCAGCGGTAGGTAGATGCCGAGGGCCTTGTAGAGCGGCTGGCTGGTTTTTTGGATGAACATCTCGACCAGTTGCACAAGGGCAGCGATGACGAGGATGAACGTGATGATCTGAAGGTATTCGAGGTCCAGCGGGACAAGCAGGTAGTATTGGATAACCCATGCGACGATCGAGGCCATCGTCATAACGAATACGACTGCCGCACCCATCCCGACAGCGGCTTCGAGCCGTTTGGAGACGCCGAGGTATGGGCAGATTCCGAGGAATCTTGCGAGGACAAAGTTGTTTACGAATATGGCGCTAATGATCAGAAGTAGTATGTGGGTCATTTGAGTTCTCTCGGACTATCTATTTTCTGCTAATTTCGATCTTATTCATCAAGCCCAGCAAGAGCCCTAGCGTTATGAAGGCGCCGGGAGGGAGTATCATAATGAGAAACTTCTGATAGCTTGCGCCCATCACGGCGAGCCCGAAGACGGTCCCATTGCCAATGAGCTCGCGGATTGTTCCCAAAACGATCAGCGTAACCGTGAACCCGAGCCCCATGCCGAGGCCATCGAGAAAAGAGTAACCGACTGTATTGCGGGATGCGAACGCCTCTGCCCGGCCCAGGATGATGCAGTTGACCACGATCAGAGGGATAAAAAGACCCAGGCTCCTGTAAAGGTCGATGAAAAAGGCGTGCATGACGAGATCGACGATCGTGACAAACGATGCGATGACAACGATGAAGCAGGGGATTCTGACCTTTCTGGGTATGATCTTCCGGAGTGCGGAGATCAGGACGTTAGAGCAGACTAGGACGAAAGTTGCCGCAAGACCCATGGCGACACCGTTCTCCGCTGATGTCGTTACGGCAAGGGTTGGACACATTCCGAGCACCAACTTCAGGAGCGGGTTACTCTCCCAGAACCCTTTTGTAAACTCATCCAACGCTCTCAACAGTTCACACCTCGTCCAGCTGATATTCCTCTATCCATCCCTGTCAGCTCTTCTCCTTCTGGTAAATCGCTTTGTGAGCCACAAGCCCCTGCCGAACGGCGAGGCAGACTGCCCTGGGTGAGATCGTGGCGCCCGTGATCTGGTCAATGTCGCCGCCATCTTTCTTGACGGATACCTTTGAGTTTGCGAGCGACTTGCCAACGAACTGGCCCAAAAAACCCTTCTCAACGATCTTTGCGCCAAGCCCTGGCGTCTCCGAGTGCTTGAGTATGTAAAGCCCGGTGATCTTGCCATCTGGGGCTATCCCCAGCATGATCACGATAGCGCCTCCATATCCGGCGTCGGACTGGACCTTGAAGGCTCTGCCCACGGTCTTGTCGGCCTTCTTTCCCACGTAGAACTCGTATTGGACCTTCTCATACTTGTGCTTATCAACCTCCTTGAGCGGGTCATTGTCGTAAGGAGGAAGCACCGCCTTTATCGCCTTCAACTGCTCATTCTTCTCGGCATTCTCAATCGGCTGCTTCGTAACGTTATAGACCTGCGAGAGAGCAAGCGCCGCGGCGCAGCAGACAAGGGTTAGGACGGCAACCATCTTAGGGACGCTGTCCACTATCTCTTCACCTCCCCCAGAATCCTAGGTTTCGTGAACTTGTCTATTAGAGGCGTCAGGCCATTCATAATCAGAATAGAGAACGAGACGCCCTCCGGATACCCGCCATAGAACCTTATGATCATTGTTAGAAGACCGCAACCAACGCCGAAGATGAGCATGCCCCTTGCGGTGACCGGTGTGGTAACCATGTCGGTTGCCATGAACAATGCGCCGAGCATCAGGCCGCCGGAGAAGACGTGAAATGCTGGGCTTGCATAACTTGTGGGATCAATGAGCCAGTATATGCCTGAGAAGAGAACAACCGTTCCGATGTAGGCCACTGGGATATGCCACGTAATCACCTTTCTGAGCAGCAGATAGGCCGCACCCAGGAGCAGCGCAAGGGCTGAGACCTCTCCGATGCAGCCGGGGATGTTTCCGACGAAAAGGTCCCACAGGGAGATGTTGGCAGAGTTCTTCAGGTGAAGCCCCATTGTTACGTCCTGCTTCAGAAAGTCGAGCGGCGTCGCAGTAGAGACCGCGTCAACACCGTGCCTGCCTCCGAACGGGGCAGGAAACCTCGTCATAAATGACGGCCAAGCGACGACAAGAACGACGCGGGCAACGAGCGCTGGATTGAATGGGTTGCACCCCAATCCGCCATAGAGATGCTTTCCGATCAACATCGCTATGAAACCACCCGTGACCACCAACCACCAGGGCACCGAGGGCGGGAGGTTGAACGCCAGCAAGAGGCCCGTAACCACGGCGCTGCCGTCCCAAAGCCTCATGGGTTTCCCGAAGAGCCGCGATAAAACGGCCTCGGACACAACGGTCGAGAGAACAGTCAACACGATTGTAATAAGAGCCGGCGGCCCGAATAAATAGACGCCCACTATCGCGGCCGGCAAGAGCGCGAGGTTGACGTCCCACATTATCCTGCTAACGGATTCTTGCGCCCTTATATGCGGCGAGGAGGAGACGACCAGAACGTCAGCGAGATCAGACTGCTGCATTATCGTGCTTCGAAATCTCTGTTGATTCTCTGTACAGATACCTGTTTAGCCTGACCTGCGACAGTGAAGCTTGGTCAAAAACGCACCAATAATACGGTTGGCCGATCGTATGTCAAGGCAAAGGACAGAGGAGTTTCCCCATTCTTCTCCCGAAAGCGGGAACAGATGGGTTATCGGCATCGGCCAGCTTCCCCTGGCTGTGGACCCTTTCCCCGTAGGGGGAACACGTGAGTAGCCGCAGGTGAAACCTGCGGACAGGTTGTCCCAAACCTCCTGAAAAGCGACCCTGAAGGGGTCGAACGGTACCGTTAATCTCTGAATTTGTTCGACCCCTTCAGGGTCGCCAAGACGAATTCGGGCACGCCCATGACCCCGCGTTGCACACGGGGCTACTCACGTCAGGCCCTTTTAGGGCCACATCAGCCGAGCTGGCCAATTCCACTGCCTCAACGCCCAAATCGCCACTGCACAGCCCATAACACAACTTACCCAAGCCAGGTCTTGGGGAAACTCCTGAAAGGGCAGACCCAAATAATTTGAGGCGGCATCGGTATTGCAGCCGGATGAGGTTGGTGATAGGGTTTTGGGCGCTTGGGACCAAGGCAGTTGAGTCGCTGGCTAACTGCTGGAGTTCGGAGCTAATCCACGGGGAATAGGGCCGCAAAACATGCTTGAAGGGGCTGATAGATGAAGGCTTGGGGCCTTTCGATATCGTTGCTTGCGGTTGGGATCGCAGGCATGTTCGGGTGCCAGAGCGAGAGCTCTGCGCCGGGCTCAGGGGCTATCAGGCACTGGAATATGGTTGATTCGCTGGAGAACGGGCGCATCCTCTCGACCGCCACCGCATCAGATATAATGCCTTTCGCTGACGTGATGACGAACAATGACTCCTATCTTGTAGCCAACAGGATGGGAATGAAAAAGAAGGTAACCATCGCCAATGAGCAGCGCAGTGCGATATTCGCCCCAAGCCAGACTTCAATAGAATGCACCGTGCACGTCCCCTTCAACGCCGTCCTGGATTTCGGATATGGCATCTCGCCCGACGCGTGGTCAAGGGCGGGGGACGGTTGCCAATTCGACGTCTTGGTCGAGCGCGCCGGCCACGAGCAGATGCTCTTCTCGCACTATATTGATCCCAAGATGCGCAAGCAGGACAAAAGGTGGTTCAACGCCAGGGTCGATCTATCGGCGTTTTCGGGCCGGGACATTGCACTCAGGTTCGTAACTCGCGGGACTTATCCCATTCGGCCTCCTTTCAGCCGTAATGCCGACACAAGATATGACTACGCGCTTTGGAGCAATCCGTTCATCGCAAGCCGCGACGAGTGCCACGAGAGCGTAAACGTCATTCTGATCAGCATCGACACACTGCGGGCAGATCACCTGTCCTGCCTCGGCTATCAGCGTCCCACCACGCCGAATCTCGACAAACTGGCGGCAGATTCGGTCGTCTTCGAGCAGGCAATTACTGCGGCGCCCTGGACGTTGCCCTCCCACGCCTCGCTTTTCACGGGGCTTATGCCGTCTCAGCACGGCGTGCAAAACTTCTACCAGGGCCTCTCGGACGAGGCGCTGACGCTTGCCGAGGTCATGCGCGAAAACTCCTTCCTGACGCTCGGCGTGGCGAGTTTTGAGTATCTGTTCCCCGACTATGGCCTTGCGCAGGGATTTGACGAGTATTACTTTCACTGCCCGCAGCGTGCCGACGAGGTGGTTGACGAGGCGCTTGCGATGCTGGACAGGCACTACGACAAGCGGTTCTTCATGTTTCTGCATTTTTTCGACCCGCACGATCCCTATAACCCGCCGGAGCCGTACGACACGATGTTCTGCCCCTCTGGAGAGAAGGAGTGCCTAAGAAAGGAATACAAAAGCCCAGTGAAGGCCTTCCTGGGCAGGCGGAGACGGCCCACCGAGACCGACATACAAGGCTCCATCGCGCTTTATGATGGCGAGATCAGGTTCGTTGATGACGAGCTCTCGTCATTCTTTGACAGGCTCAAGGAGCTCGGCCTGTGGCAGAACACAATGATCGTCGTAACGTCCGATCACGGTGAGGAGTTCTGGGACCACAGGTCGCTTTCTCACGGCTTCAGGCTGTTCGAGGAGCAGATTCGGGTGCCGCTCATCGTGAAGCTGCCGCACTTACAAAACGCTGGCCTGCGCGTCAAGCATCAGGTTGGGCTCATCGATGTGGCGCCGACCATCCTCTCTGAGGTTGGCCTCGGAGGCGCTATCGCTGGCCCCGGCAGGTCGCTCTTCGCCGAGCCGAATACTGCGCTCCCGGACGACCGTTTCTACGTGTCGGAGACCGCCGCGCACGGCGTCATGAGGCTTTGCCTGCGTTCGAGCGTCCTGAAGTACATCACGCCCAACATCTACAACTACAAGGGCTTGAACTACCGAAGCCCAGAGCTGCTCTACGACCTGCGAAACGACCCGCACGAGACGGAGAACCTCATCGCCGTCGAGCCAGAGCTCACGAAATCCCTCAGAGAAAAGGCATATCGAAAGCTGTTCGACCTATCATCGCCGGGCTGGCGGATTCTGTTCTCAACGCCGCTGCAATCGAAGTTCTCGGGCGAGATACGGACTGAGGGCCGCTTCAAGGACATCTACAGTCTTAGCTGTCTCGACGAGGTTCTCGACCATGACGATCATCAGATTGAATTCACCAAGAGCCTCAGCACTTACGAAAGCCTCCTTTCGTTTCGTGTAGAGCCGCCGGACATGCCGCTGACTATCGAGCTCAAGATCGATGACAACTCAGGCTGCCTCGACCGCGTCCGCGCCGGCTGCGGCCGCCCTGAATCTAGCCCCTTCACCCTCAATCCCGCTGACGCGGCCGTGGACCTCGATGCGTTGATCGCGATAACGAATGGCCGAGGCAGACAGGAGGGCGTGCTCATCTTCTGCGTCCCGGGCCAGCCAAGCCAGAAGTCCAGCCGCAGCGTGGGCTCCGTCAAGATCGATGCCAGAAGACGCGAGGCGCTCAAGACGTTAGGATATGTGAGGTAACGTTGGGAAGATTTCTGATAATTTTGGGCGTTGCGATTGTTTTGCTTGGTGTAATCGTATCGGTGGCCCCGAGGTTGGGGATAGGCCACCTGCCGGGGGACATTTTGATCAGGCGCAGAAACTTTGCTCTTTACATACCCATCGCCTCAAGTATATTGATAAGCATCATTCTAACATTGCTTTTGAACATCTTTGGGCGGAGATGAGGCCTTTTTGGACTAGCTCCGCGTTAAGACCTGGGAGACCTTGGTAATGAAGAATCCTATTATTACACTCACGACGGATTTTGGCACGCGGGACAATTATGCTGCGTCCATGAAGGCAGTGATGCTTAACATAAATCCCGACGTGAATATCGTCGATATCACGCACGAGATAAGGCGGCACGACATAATGGGCGCCTGTTTCATCATCGCCAACACCTATCACTACTTCGCCAATTGGACTATCCACGTTGTCATCGTTGACCCCACTGTCGGAAGCGAGCGAAGACCGCTTATCGCCTCGATCAATGGCCATCACTTCATCGCACCTGACAACGGGGTGCTGTCGGGTCTCTTTCAGGACCCGGAGGACATAAGCGTCTTCGCCATCGACGCGGAGCACTACTACCTCCGGCCGCTCTCCTCAACCTTCCATGGGCGGGACATCTTCGCGCCGATCGCAGCCTGGTTGAGCAAGGGAATAGAGATAGAGAACTTCGGCGAGATGATCGATGACTACGTTGACCTCAAGCTGCCTGCCCCTATTGCCAGTGAAGATGGGAAGCTTGAGGGGGAGGTCATTCACATCGATTCATTCGGCAACCTCATCACGAACGTTACTCGGGACAGGTTCGAGCAGATGCTGGAGGAGGCCCCCGAACACACGTTCCAGCTCGAGATCGGCAGCCTTGTATTGTCCGAACTCAAGCGCTTCTACGCTGAATGCGAATCGGGCAAGCCCTCCCTTCTGTTCGGCAGCACTTCCCAGCTTGAGCTCTCGGTCAAGCGAAAGAGCGCAAGTGAGATGCTCGGCCTGAAGAAAGGGCAGAAGCTGACGCTTACCTTTTCGTAGATACAGGCTAGAAGTCGGCCTTGTAGGGCACCGCAGGTAATCCGTGTCCTGCAAAACACCAGACAATCGATAGCTTGGAGGGCGGCCAATGCAGCTCTTTCCAGATAACAGACTGTCCCAGAATCTCAAACTGAGGCGCTGGTTCATTGTTGCATTGGTTCTGCTCGCGCTGCTGCTAACCGGCCCTGGGGTCGGCGCTTACTACATAGGCGAATCTCTGAACAGGATAACGCCACAAGACTGGGGCGTTTCAATGCTTGGTGCTATTATCAAGCCACAAATAGACGGGTTCTACAGGCCCATGCTGCAGGCATTGTTAGTCGGCCAGTATCGATTGTTCGGAACCAATCCCTTGATACCTCGGGCGATAAGGTTTGCGATGTACGCTGCCACCTGCGTTCTAGCATTCCTGATCCTCGAAGCCTTGTCCCAGAGCTTCCTTACTGGCGCCGTTGGCGCAGTGCTCTTCACCATTATGCCAAGCCACGTTGGGCCGGTCTTTCAGATGGCGGCACAGACTCTGTATTCGGTCTTCTTCTCAATGTTGGCTATTTGGCTTGCCGGACCAAGTTTCCGCAAAAAGGCGTCCTGGCTCAAGAGCCTCTTTGCATCTGTCGCATATATAGCCGGGCTGCTGACTTATCCAGACACCATCCTGGTCATCCCCATCCTGATTGCCTACGAGCTGCTGTGGGGGATTGGCGGGGAGGACGGTGCGCTCAAGAGACGCCTCATCAGAGCGCATCTACCACTTTGGATAATTTCTGCCACGTATTTGGGGTTGAGGTTTTATCAGTTTATGACGGTGGGTGCGGCGGCGGGGACATACCTAACCGCCGCCAAGGGCTTGACTGCGGCGATGGCAGCAAAGAAAGTGATACCAATTATCTATGAGATCATCCGGCCACTACAACTGTCGCCTGCGCTTTGCTTCGCGGCCATCTTGCTGCTTTGTTTGACCTGCAAGGCAAATTGGCGATTCGTCTTGTTTCTACTGCTGTGGGTAGCAATCACACCCGCCCTCAACTACGCTCAGCCTTACGTTCAGCCTGGACGTGTTTACTTTGCCTCATTTGGGATGGCCGGCCTGCTTGGTCATCTCTCCTTGTCTCTAGGCGGTATCCTCGAGCCTAAGAGGCGGCGGCCACTAGCTGGCCTGCTGGAATGGTTGACAGTGATTGCGATTGGCTATTGGGTCTTTGAGCTTCTGAACATGGGCTGGGCAGAGCTCTTCTTCGGGGAGAACTTGAAATACCATTTTAGGTTCTACGCTGCGGCAGTTGCCGTGGTCGCAATAGGAGCAATATGTGCGATAACAAAGAGCTTAGTTCCTAGACTATCTATGGTCCCGCTTAGGTTTCTATCTGCCGCGGTGTTCGCGCTGATCATCGCCTTCTATATCGCTGGCTTCTTGAAGATGTTCGGAATGTTTCTGACCGAATCTGAGAACGTAAAGCGCATCCCAAAGGCAGTCATCGCGGCGCAGCCAACCATTCCGGACAATGTGTTGATGCTAATCGTTTTGCCGGATAGCATGTCGATTGACGACCCCTTCTCTCCAGCGATGCAGATCAATATTCCCGTCCGAGCCGAGTATGGCAAGAGCGTGCAGGCACTTGCTTTTGAGGACTGGATGAGGAGCTTTCAACACCAAGCGATCGGGCCAGACAAGACAGTCGTAGCACTTCGATTCGACGGTCAAAGGGCTGTGCCAGACCCTATTCTGGCTGACCGCGTTCTCAAGCGGCAGAGGTCCTACGACCGACTGTCCTCCGACGTGATACACGCCCGGGCTGTCGCTGAAAGTCCGGGTGCGAGCGAACTGCGACTCAAGCCCGAGATCGATTCGATGCTAATTGACAAGCTCGATCTCGAGCTCGAGAGAGCATCATCCCAGGCAACGGTTCAGCTGGAGTTTACAGAAAACGGTCGTCCCACTACGCTTCAGCTGTCAGCTCGGATGCAAGGCGCCGTGGCGACCGTTCGTCTGAATCAGCAGCGGCCCTGGCTGCTGGCGCAGAACCTGGGGCAGGTCAACATAAAGGTTCTTGCCGACGGCGCCAGCCTGCCGATTCGGAGGGCAACCTTTGTTCAGACCGCAGGTCTAATTCACGCTAAGTCGACGGCCATTGCAACGCTCCCGCGGCCATCTCCTCCAAGCTCAACCCAACTGCGACTGATCCTGGGGATGCACGAGATTGACCGCTGCGTCACGCTGCCCTGATAGTGAACCGCAGCTGTCTGGTGATTTGACCGAGGCGGGTTTCTTGTCCTACACTTGATCTCGATATTCATGTCAGCAGCGAATCTTAGGGAAGGCCAATGAGAAAGTGGAGAGCGTTTTGGGTTGTGTTATTCCTTGTGGTAGTGATGTTCTTGCTTTCATTTCTGTTGACGATAACGGCCTCACGACTGCTGCCGCCTAAGAGGCGGCCAAGCAAGGCGGAGCATCTAGTGTTGACGAGGTCCGAAGTGGAAGGCTCCAGCTTTCAAGTCCAGCACCAACGACTGATGGCCGATAGGTCCCGGCCGATCACCTGTCTCTAGCGATTTGGAGCGCCCGCGGGAGCGCGCGTTGTATGCAAAGGGTCGCTGCATCATCGGCTGAAAAGAAATTTGGTGGACTTCCCTGGGCTCTGGACGCTGGAACTCACGCTCGCGATTTCTGTCCCCGTGCCGCCATCTTGTGCTCATAGCCGATCAGTCCGGAGAATATGATGCAGGAGATTGCGAATGGCAGGATACGGGATTCTGACATCTTCATGAGTATGCGGACTGTCCAGCGGTTGAAGAGAAGCATCTTCACCAGCTTCTTGGCTATTTCCCAAACGGCGCCCTCAAACAAGACCGCTTGATCAACCCGAAGCGGTTTGCGGAGCTCGCGGCGCCGCGCTGCGAGAATGGCGGCGTCCTTGCCGGCCTGCCGCTGTCGCAGAAGGAACTCCTCGAGCGTCTGAGCGTGATCGTGGAGCGCCTCGGCCAGTGGCTCATATATGATAGGAATCCCCTTTCTGTCCAGCATCCAGCCCAAAAATGTGTCATCATAATAGACCACATCTTGGGGGAATCCGCCGCACTCCTCGACCAACTTCTTTGGAATGGAGCAGTTGCACGTGTAAAGGCCAAAGAACGGGAGAGCGTCGCCGGGCGCGGCGGCGCTCAGTTGGAACTGGGCTGCGCTTCTCTTGTCCAGGTAGCGAACAAAGCGCGTTGTTGGAACGGACGGTGCGAGACGAACACTGCCCTGGACTGCGATGTTGGCCCCCATTCTCTCGTATGTTTTTAGGTGCGTCTCCAAGAGGCGTTCTGACGCGATTACGTCGTCGCCCATGAACAGGAGTATCTCTCCGCAAGCCTCGCAGGCCGCGCGGTTACGGGCGGCGGCAGGGCCTGCGTGCTTTTGGCTGAGAACACGCAGGTTGCCAAGCTCCCCGGCCGCTTCTTTCAGCCATTCTAGCGTTTCATCTGTTGAACCATCGTCAACTACTGTTATGTCGAACGATTCGGGCGGGCACATCTGACTTTGCAGAGATGCCAATGCGTTCTTGAGCTTGGCCAGGCGGTTGAAGGTGGGGATTATGACGGAAATGTGCGGGCGGCTAGAGCCTGTCCAGGCATCATGGGACCTCTTGCTGGGAACCCGCGCATCATGCGCGGATTCGTGAGATTGCCCTCGACTGCAAGCCAGTGAGTTTGCGGTCTCGACTCTCAAGTTTGGACCGATCGTTTGACATACCATCGGGCAGCCCTTAGCATATTCGGGCAAAACGAAACTTGCGTGCCGATTTGCGTGTGGATGGAGTGAGCAATTGTTATGTTGAAGGAACATCACCGAGCAGTCCTTTTTCTCTTCGCTATTTGCGACGTTGCGGCGACCATAGGCGCATTTATCGCGGCGTACTATATTCGCTTCTATACGATATTTGAAGCGCCAGCGGGGATACCGGACATTAGGCTCTATACTGGCCCTATCGTGCTGAGCGCGATCGCTGCCCTGTGGATAGCCACGTTCAGCATAGCAGGCCTGTATAGGCCGAGAAGGCTCAAGCCCAGGGTCGATGAGTTCTTCAAGATAATCTATGTGGTTATTCTGTCAGTGTTCGTATTGATGGGCTTGGGCTACATGTATCGTGATTACCTCTTCTCAAGAGGTGTGTTGCTGATTTTCTTGTTTCTTGACATCGCGGCCATTGCCTCGTTCAGGATGGGTTTGCGGAGCGTTCTTGCTCACCTGAGAAAGGCGGGCTACAACTTGCGGCGCTTGCTGATAGTTGGCGGCGGAGAGCTTGCGAAGAACGTAATTCACAAGATAGAGGAGAACCCTTATGTCGGCCTCAAGATAGTCGGTGCTGTTGACAATTCCAAAAGAATTGGGGAGAGAGTCGGGGACGATGTGAAGATAGTTGGCCGCATTCAGGAGACGAGGCGCCTCGCCAGTGAGTTGGGCGCGGATCAGGTTCTGATCACGCTTCCCTTTTCTCAGCACAAGACGTTGAGCAAGCTCTTGCATGACCTTAAGGACACGTTGATAGACATAAAGATCGCCCCAGATATCTTGCAGCACATCATGCTCCGCTCCTACGTGGAGGAACTCGACGGGATTCCTATCGTTAACCTGACCTATACTCCGCTATCAGGGTGGAGGTACAGGCTGAAGCGATTGGAGGACCTGGCGTTATCGGCCGCGGCGCTTGTGGTGCTTTCGCCGGTTCTACTTGTGGTCTCGGTAGTTATCAAATGCACCTCGAGGGGCCCCGTTTTTTACAAACAGGACCGGATGGGGCTCGATGGCAAGTCGTTCACGATGTTCAAGTTTAGGACAATGGTTGATGGAGCGGACCAGAGCGGGCGAGAATGGACGACCAAGAACGACCCCAGGGTAACGAGGTTCGGGGCGGTGCTGCGGCGGTTCAGCATCGATGAGATACCTCAATTCTGCAACGTGTTTAAGGGGGATATGAGCATTGTGGGGCCAAGGCCCGAGCAGCCAGCGTTCGTCGATGAGTTCAGGAACACGATACCGCACTACATGTTGAGGCACAAGGTGAAGTCAGGGATGACTGGCCTTGCGCAGGTCAATGGCTGGCGGGGCGACACGTCAATGCGCAAGCGGCTAAAGAGCGACCTTTACTACATTGAGAACTGGTCCTTGTCAATGGACTTCAAAATACTGTTTCGCACGGTCACGAGAGCTTTGAACCAGAAGAACGCGTATTAGTGATGATATACACGCTGACACTGAACCCGGCGCTTGACAGGACGCTCCGCGTGAGAAGACTGGCGTTCGATGATGCCAATCGCGTCATATCGGAGCAGCGATTCGCTGCGGGAAAGGGGATCGACGTGTCGCGAGTCGTGATCGAGCTCGGCGGAAGCACGGTGGCGTTCGGGTTTGTGGGCGGATACGGAGGGGCGGAGCTCGAGGGCAGGTTGAAGCAGGCGGGGGTGCCCACGGACTTCGTTCACATAGGCTCCGAGACGAGAACGAACGTCATTGTTAGTGACATCGAGGCGAACTCGATCACGGCTCTCAATGCTGCCGGTCCCTGCGCAACGCAGGTGGAATACGAACAGCTCTTGGAGAAGCTCAAGGAATATAAGTACAAGTCAGGGTTTTTTGTCATTTCAGGCAGCGCACCCCCCGGAGTCCCCGCGGACGCATACCACGAGATCACCAATATCGTTAAGGAGAGCAACCTCCGCGCTGTGCTGGATGCGGACGGGGAGCTGTTAAGAAGAGGCATTGAGGGCAAGCCTTTCATGATTAAGCCGAACAGTCACGAGCTCCGCCGGCTCCTGGGTCTCGATGTGGAGGGCGTTGAGCAGGTTCAGTCGGCCGCGGCCAAACTCAGGGCCATGGGGGTTGAGAATGTGCTGGTCTCGATGGGGGCGGATGGCGCGGTTCTGACTTGTGAGGAGGGGTCTTTCTTTGCCAAGCCGCCCAAAGTCGAGGCACTTAGCCCGGTTGGGGCTGGGGACTCGCTTGTCGCAGGCTTTGTTTTGGGGCTGGACACGGGTCTTTCTTTCTGCGAGAGTCTCACACTGGGTGTGGCAGCTGGCGCAGCCTGTGCCCTCACGCCCGGCACGGAGCTCTGTAAATACGAGGATGTTTATATGATTAGGTCAGAAGTTCAGATAAGGCAGCTTGCGTAGGCTGGCTGCGTCGAGAAATGTAGGTTTTCGGAGGAGTTAGTGAATATTTGTGCAGTTGGAACAGGATATGTCGGCCTTGTGACTGGAGCGGTCTTCGCCGACCTGGGCAACGAGGTCATTTGCGTCGATGTTGACAAGGAGAAGATCGAGAGCCTCAAGAATGGGATTATGCCGATCTATGAGCCTGGACTCAGGGAAATGGTCACTCACAATGCCAGGGATGGACGTCTCAGGTTCACGACAGACATAAAGGAGGGCGTCAGGGCATCGGAGATCGTATTCATTTGCGTGAACACACCCCCCAAAGATGGTGGCGAGACTGACCTAAGTTACGTCAGGGCAGTCGCCAAGAGCATCGCCGAGTGGATGGATGACTACAAGATCATAGTCAACAAGAGCACCGTTCCCGTCGGGACTGGCGATCTTGTGAGAGAGATAATTGAGAAGAACAAGCACAAGGACGTGGACTTCGACGTCGTGTCGAATCCAGAGTTCTTGCGTGAAGGCTCGGCCATCAAGGACACGCTGGAGCCTGACAGGATTGTGATTGGGGCGCCGAGCAAGAACGTGGCCATGAAGCTTCTGGAGCTCTACGCGGTCCTTGAGCGTCCGATGATAATCACCGATGTGCATAGCGCCGAGATAATCAAGTATGCGTCCAATGCTTTTCTAGCCAGCAAGATATCCTTCGTCAATCTCATCGCAGACCTGTGCGAACTGGCGGGCGCGAACGTCAACCACGTCGTTCGAGGCATGGGGACCGACAAGAGGATCGGCAGCCTCTTCCTTCAGCCGGGCCTGGGCTACGGCGGCTCCTGCTTCCCCAAGGACAGCAGCTCCCTCGCTCACACCACACGGCAATATGGAGCGGACGCCTCGCTCATAGACGCCATAATCCACATAAACGACCAAAGGAGCACGAGGCTTCTGGCCAAGATCAAGAAGCGGTTTTCGTCGCTAGAGGGCAAGACCTTCGCGATATTGGGGCTTGCCTTCAAGCCCAACACCGATGACATTCGTGAGGCTAAGTCGCTGGAGCTGGTCAAGGGTCTGCTTGACAGCAAGGCGACCATCCGGGCCTACGATCCCGAGGCGATGAACAACGTCAAGAAGATCTTCCCCGAGATTACGTACTGCCAGAATGCCTACGAGGCGACCGAGGGCGCCGACGCCATGATCCTTGTTACCGAATGGAACGAGTTCAAGCTGTTGAACTTCGAGAAGGTCAAGGGTCTGATACGGCAGCCAATCTTGTTCGACGGCCGGAACATCTACGACGCCAAGAGAACGCACGCGCTCGGCTTTGAGTACTACGGGATGGGCGTTCAGCCCTATGGAGGTGGTGTGAGTGCCTAGGTCTTTGGTCACTGGCGGTGCGGGCTTTATCGGCTCGCATTTGTGTGATTTCTTGCTTGATGCAGGGCATGAGGTTATCTGTATCGACAACCTCATAACTGGGACAACAGATAACATTGCGCATATCAAGAACGAGCGGTTCACGTTTCTGAAATACAACGTGACCAATTACCTCTTCGTCAATGGGCCGCTGGATTACGTGTTTCATCTGGCCAGCCCCGCCAGTCCCGTGGACTACCTGGAGCTGCCGATCCAGACGATGAAGGTGGGAGCGCTCGGGACATTGAACGCCCTGGGGCTTGCTAAGGCCAAAAACGCCACGCTTATCCTTGCCTCGACCTCGGAGGTTTATGGGGACCCAGAGCACCACCCGCAGAAGGAAAGCTATTGGGGAAACGTCAATCCTATTGGGCCGCGAGGCGTCTATGACGAGGCCAAACGCTTTGCCGAGGCCCTGACTATGGCCTACCATAGATACCACGCAGTCAAGACCAGGATAGCGAGGATATTCAACACGTTCGGGCCCAGAATGCGGCTCAGGGACGGGCGCGTTGTCCCTAACTTCATCTGTCAGGCGCTTGCGAATGAACCACTCACAGTGTATGGCGACGGGTCGCAGACTCGCTCGTTCTGCTATGTCTCCGACCTCGTGGACGGCCTGTTTCGGCTCGCGACGTCGAGCGAAACAGACCCGACGAACATCGGTAACCCAGACGAGATGTCGATTCTCGATTTTGCCAAGAAGATCAACCAGCTGACGAGTAACGAGGCGGGGATCGCTTACAGGCAGCTGCCTGTCGATGACCCGAAGTGTCGCCGGCCTGACATCAGCAAGGCCCTGGAGGTGCTTGCCTGGGAGCCGAAAGTCGGCCTCGAAGAGGGCCTGAGGCGGACGCTCGATTGGTTCAAGGGCCAGGTTTGACATGGCCTAATAGTGTAGATTCTGGTTCATGTTGGGATTTGGCCATGCCTTATTTGGGGAATGGACAGTTCGCCGGGCCAGTTTTTCACGCAGATGTCATTTTGAAGACTGCCGGTGTGTCCAAATGACGACAAGACTGAGGCTCAGTAACTTTGGCTAAGACACTCATCGAGAGAATAGTCTCGGCGCACACGCTAGCTGAGGCCAAGCCGGGCGATGTCGTCTGGCTCTCGCTCGACCTTGTTACGGCGCGCGATTTCGGCGGCGCAAACGTCGTGGCGCACCTTGAGCGTGAGTATCCGGAGAATCCTGTCCTGGACCCGTCCGGAACGCTATTTACATTCGACTGTCAGGCGCCTGCCAACACGATCGGGTACGCTAACAACCAGCAGACCATTCGCATATTCGCCAAAAAGCACGGGATACGTGTTTACGACGTCAACGGTGGCATTGGTTCGCACGTGCTCATCGACGAGGGGCACTGCCTGCCTGGCTCGACGGTCACAGGAACCGATAGCCATCTGAACCTCCTCGGCGCTGTTGGCGCGCTAGGCCTTGGGATGGGCGACCGGGACTCGGCGTTTGCTTTCAAAACGCGAAAGGTCTGGTTCAAGGTGCCCGAGACGCTGCGCGTCATGATGTCCGGCGGTTTCGGGTTCCCGGTAACCGCCAAGGACCTCGCGCTTCATCTCTTGGGAACCATTGGGCCCTCAGGGGCGCTCGGTATGGCCATAGAGTTCGGCGGAAATGCGGTCGATGCGCTCGGCCTTTCGGGCCGTATTACGCTCTCAAGCCTCATTACTGAGGCGGGCGGCGTTGCGGGGCTGATCGCGCCCAATGACGAAGTGTTGGACGAACTAGGAATTGACAAGGCCGATCGCCAAGGGCTGATCGCCTCGCCCGGCGATGGGGCAGTTTATGCGCGGGAGCTTGAGATCGATGTCTCGGAGCTTAGGCCCAAGATAGCCCTTCCGGGCAACCCTTGCTCGGTGGTGGATGTGTCCGAAGTTGCCGGAACGCGGATTGACTCGGTCTTGATCGGCTCTTGCACCAATGGCCGATACGAGGACATCAGCATTGCGGCGAGCATCCTGGAGGGTCGGAAGGTCAAGAGAGATCTCATGCTGAGAATAGCGCCCACGACAAGGGCGATCTATGGCCGCCTATTGAAGGACGGCATACTCTCAAAACTATACGACGCCGGAGCCATAATACTCAACCCTGGCTGCGCCGGCTGTGCGGCTGGCCAGGCCGGCATGACCGGTAGGGGCGAGGTGCAAATAAGCACCGGTAACCGCAACTTCCTGGGCAAGCAGGGCGAGGGCGAGACTTATCTAGCCAGCCCAGTTGTCGCGGCCTATTCGGCGATTTACGGTGAGATACGAGTTCCAGAATGAGTTACTATGTGGGTCAGGCTTGCCGAGGCTGCTGTCAAACGACCGAACCACTGGATGTGAAATGACTGTGCAAGATTCAAAAGCCCCCAAGACTAGCCCGATTACCGGGCCTGCGTGTCTGATACGTGACGAGAAGGGCTCGCTGATCGACAATATCGACACAGATATGATATTTCACAACGCCCACTTACACGTTACAGATGTCTCAAAAATGGGCCAATACACGTTCGGTAATCTCAAGGGATGGGAGCATTTCCCCGATATCGCGTCAAAATACAAGATACTTATTGTAGGCCGCAACTTCGGGGCTGGCTCGTCCCGACAGCAGGCGGTAGATTGCCTCCGAACCCTCGGGATAGACGCGATTGTCGCCCAGTCGTTTGCGCCGATATATTTTAGAAATGCAGTAAACTCCGGCATGGCGATCATCTCGTTTGAAGAAGCCGGCGCGAGGCATCTGCTGGAGGGACTCGAGGACGGGGCCGAGCTGTCGGTAACCCTCCAAACCAGTGAGATAACCCTTCCAGGAGGGAGAAGGAAAACGATCAAATGCGCGCCGATGCCCCCCGTGCTCCTGTCCATTATCGAGGCAGGGGGATTGTTTGAGTTCGCAAACATCGGGGGTGGAAACTGTGAAAGGGAACAAGAATATGGCTAAACCAGTCGTCGCTGTCTTGAAAACTCAACCAGAAACGGTTCTGGACGACTACGCAAAGCTCATGCGGATGGCCAATTACCAGAGCTATCTGCCGAAGGATAAGGAGACCGCCCTCAAGATCAACGTGTCCTGGCAGGTCTTCTATCCTGCCTGCTCAACCACGCCCTGGCAGCTCGAGGGCGTCATTAAGACAATGCTTGCGGACGGCTATTCCGCCGACTCGCTATACGGCGCCCACAATCGGACCGTCGTTGTCTCCACCAAGAAAGGGGAGGTCGCCAACAAGCACAAGCCAGTCCTTGAGAAATACGGCATCCGCAACATCCATCTTTACGAGAAAGACGAAGAGTGGGTAACCTACCACCCCAAGGGCGAGATTCTCGCGCTGTTTGACATCTTCAAGAACGGCATCCAGATACCCAAGCGCCTCATCGGCAGCAACATCATCCAGCTCCCCACGATCAAGACCCACATCTTCACGACGATGACGGGCGCAATGAAGAACGCATTCGGCGGCCTATTACACGAGAAGCGTCACTGGACACACTCCGTGATTCACGAGACGCTTGTTGACCTCTTGACCATTCAAAAGGAGATACACCCGGGCGTCTTCGCCGTGATGGATGGCACCTTCGCCGGGGACGGCCCCGGGCCCAGATGCATGGTCCCACACGTCAAGGACTACATCCTCGCAAGCGCCGATCTGGTTGCCATCGACGCGGTATCCGCCCACATGATGGGATTTGACCCGCTTGAGATCAGGTTCATCCGGATAGCGCACGAGAAAGGCCTCGGCTGCGGTGATTTCAACGAAATCGAGATAGTCGGTGAGGACGTCTCCGAGGTCAATTGGCACTTCCAGAAGAAAGCCAACACCTTCGCCAGCCGCGGCCAAAAGGCACTATACTGGGGCCCGCTGCACTTCGCGGAGAAGTTCCTCCTCCGAACCTTCCTCGCCCCCTGGTCATACGCCGCCTCAATCATCTACCACGACTGGTACTGGTACCCCTTCATCGGCAAGAAGCGCGTCGAAGAGGCGCTCAAGACCAAGTGGGGGAGGCTCTTCCTGAGCTATTGAGTGTGCTTGAGATTCGCGTTTTCGGCGCATCTAGGACGGCATAGCTGTTCCTTGGATCGTGGGTTGACTCTCGAAGTCTTTTGCATAAGAATACCGATACTTATGAATAAGTATAGGTAATTTTATGCTTTGGACAGGCTAGAGATGACCAAGACTAGAAACGCCTTCCAAAAGGCAAAGGACATTTTCTGCCACTCTGGTGGCATCCTGCGTACCAAGGATGCTCTCAAAACAGGTATCCAGCCCAGAACACTTTATGCGATGAGGGATGCCGGGCTTGTGGAAAAGGTCTCTCGCGGGCTCTATCGACTTCCGAACATACCGCCTATCGGGAACCCCGACCTTGTGACGGTGGCGCTCAGAATACCCGAGGCCGTAATCTGCCTGATCTCGGCACTGACCTTTTTCGAGGTAACAACGCAGGTCCCCCATGAGGTCCACATAGCCCGGATCAAAGGAGCGGAGCCACCAAGACTTGTGCACCCCCCTGTGCGCGTGTTCTGGTTTAGTCGGAAAGCCTTTTCTGCTGGGATAGAGACACACCCGATAGACGGTGTGCCGGTCCGCATCTATTGCCTGGAGAAGACGGTCGCCGACTGCTTCAAGTTCCGCAACAAAATCGGCCTGGACGTCGTGATTGAGGCGCTGAAAGAGTGCCGAACGCGCAGAGATTTCAGCATAGACAAGCTCATGGAATTCGCCCGCATCTGCCGCGTGAGCAACGTGATTCGGCCATACCTTGAGGCGCTGTTTTGACGAAACTGCCGGTTGTGGATGTGGCCGCCTCCGTTCGGCAGCGACTTCTCAACAAGTCGAGAAGATCCGGACGGCCGTTTAACGAATGGCTACAGTATTTCGCAATGGAGCGGTTCTTATACAGGCTCAGCAAATCTTCGTATGCTTCCAGCTTCATTATCAAGGGAGCCACGATGTTTGCAGTCTGGGGAGCGCCGATCTCTCGCCCGACAAGGGATATCGATCTGCTGGGAAGGACAAGGAACGAGGTTGACGATCTTGTCAACGTGATAAAGGACATTTGCGTTCAAGAGGTGGAGCCCGACGGTCTTCTGTTCGACGCGGATAGTGTTGAGGGTCAGAGAATAATTGAGACGGCTGCATACGAGGGAGTCCGGGTTCGCTTCCGTGGAACACTTGGAGCTGCCCGCATTTTCATGCAGGTTGACGTGGCATTTGGAGACGTTGTGGTCCCCGAGCCCGTTACCGTGGATTATCCAACAATCCTGGGTATGCCGGCCCCAAGACTTGATGGTTACACGCGGGAAAGCGCCATTGCCGAGAAGTTCGAGGCGATGGTCAGGCTTGGTATCGTGAACAGCCGGATGAAGGATTTCTTTGATATCTGGCTCCTTTCTACTCAGTTCGACTTCGACGGAGAAACGCTGGCGGAGGCCATCAAGCAGACCTTTGCGCATCGAGAAACGGATATCGCGTCTCAGCCAGTAGCGCTGACAGAGGCATTCACCAAAGACAGCTCAAAGCAAGCACAATGGTCTGCATTCCTGCGTAGAACCCGCATAGTCGATGCCCCGAACGAACTGGCAAATGTCATTGAGCTTGTCTCTCTCTTCCTTCTCCCGGTTTCGAATGCTTTAGCCTCGGGTGACACATTTGACAGAACGTGGAGCGCGCCGGGCCCGTGGTCGTGAAGCCTGGGATGGCCGTGGCCAAAAGGCACTATACTGGGGCCCACTGCACTTCGCGGAGAAGTTCCTGCTCCGAACCTTCCTCGCCCCCTGGTCATACGCCGCCTCAATCATCTACCACGACTGGTACTGGTACCCATTCATCGGCAAGAAGCGCGTCGATGAGGCCCTCAAGACCAAGTGGGGCCAGCTATTCCAGCAGTATTGAAGTATCCTGCCTGACATATCGTGGCCGGGCATTCGGCTTGCCTGAGACCCTGTCAGCTATCAGCTCGAAATATCAGCATTTCAGCGAGCCGCCAAAGCCCGTGTACGATAAGCTCGGGCCAAGCGCCGCAGTCAGCGCCTCGTTATCAAATGTCTGAACTCTCGGCGCCTCGTAAACGTTATTCGTCTTCATTATTATCTACCTCCTATCGAGCGGTTGGCAGTTGGCAGTTCGATCAATTTGAGGCTCACTGGCAATTTGACCGACACTGGCCCGTGTGATGTCCACTTGCCGCTCGTCTCGATGTCAATCAGCCAGTAGTTGTATGAAACGCCCCGCTCGACGTTGCCGTCGGTGAAGCTGTATGAGGCGCCAAGGCTTGGGCTGCCCTCAGCTGCGATCAGGTCGCTTATCTGCTGATAATCGAGCGTGCCCGCAATCGCCCGATAGATTACGAACCCAGCGTTGTCGATCTCGGCGCCGGTTTCCCAGGTGAGCACTATGCTAGAGCCAACCGGCCGCGCAGTGAAGGACACCAGCTCGATGTAGGTGTTTCCGCTACCGGTGTATTCGCCCTCATAGTGGTAGCCCATGTCGATCGGCCCGGTGCTCCCGTTACCGTCGTCATTACCATCCTCATGGCCGTCCGTGCACGTGGTGATTCCAGCTCCCAGGTCGTAGTCGCTCAGTTCGCCTAAGCCCGCGTCCACGCAGGGGCTGTTGCCCGCCTGCGGCCCTGTGTGCGCCAGGTAGTATGTGTATGGCGGGTCCGCAGTCGGCACGAACTCCGGGTCACACCTTATATTGCTGTCTGAGTCGGGATCGCACGAGTCGGAGTGGCCATATCCATCCTGATCTACATCAGAGTAGCTGACGGTTACCGCGCCGGCATCGACTTCGCTGATCTCATTCGGCGCGCCGCCCGCGGTGTCGCCCCAAAGGATGCAGTTCGTCAGCGTTAATGAGCCGTTCGTCTCGCAACAGATGCCGCCGCCGTCGCCAGTGCCATCCTCGTCATAATCCGCCTTGTTGTCCGCAATTGTGCAATTCGTTAACGTCAGCGATGAGTTGTAGCAAGCGATGCCGCCGCCCTTATCGGTCGCGGTGTTACCGTTGATTATGCAGTTGGTCATCGTCCGAGAACTGATGGAGCCGCAGTAGATCCCGCCCCCTTCATGCGCCGTGTTACCGCTGATCGTGCAGTCGGTCATCGTCGGAGAACTGAAGGAGCCGCAGTAGATGCCCCCGCCGCCGTATTTGGCCGTGTTGCCGCTGATCGTGCAGTTGGTCATCGGCGGTGAACTGGAGACGCCATAGCAGTAGATGCCCCCGCCGTGGTAGTTCGCCGTGTTGCTGCTGATCGTGCAGTTGGTCATCGGCGGAGAACTGGAGGAGGAGCAGAAGATGCCCCCGCCGTAGTAGTTCGCCGTGTTGCCGCCGATCGTGCAGTTGGTCATCGGCGGTGAACTGGAGG
>DATLAJ010000065.1 GCA_035527515.1 bacterium | reverse complement strand
GGGGAGAGTCTGGGCAGGGATTTCGTGAAGTTCCGAAAAGAACTCGACCTATCAGGCAGGCTTGCAGCTAGCAATTCGGCTAGGGATGAGTTTGAAGACCGACTTGAGTCTCTCAGGGACATGATATCCGAATTCTCGGTGCGGGAGACAAAGGACAGTGGGATAATCACGTTGCCAAGGAAGACCATTCGCTCTGTGTTCACAGATTGGGAGCCGCGCCAACTGGAACTCTATCACAGCATACGCGATGAAATGCGCGCCGTAGTCGTGCGTGAGGGTTTGCCCACTGAGGACGAATCTGAGTCGATCCTAAAGCGCATGCTCCGCCTGGTCCAAGTTGCGTCCAATCCCAAGCTTATAGACCAGAGCTACTCGGCACAGCCCGGGAAGTTTGAGCCGCTGCAAGAACTAGTTCAGAACATTCGCCGCAACGACGAGAAGTGCATCGTGTGGACTACCTTCACAGACAATGTTGAATGGCTGGCATTCGAGCTAGCGCCCTTCGGTACCGAGAAAGTACATGGCAAGCTTCCCATGGAGCGACGAACAAAGGCCATCGACAGATTCATGACCGACCCAAAGCGCGGGGTGCTTGTGGCTACACCGGGTGCCGCCAAGGAGGGGCTTACTTTGACCGTTGCCAATCACGCCATCTTCTTCGACCGGAGCTTCAGTCTCGATGATTACCTCCAAGCACAGGATCGGATTCATAGGATTTCCCAGCAGCGACGCTGTGAGGTCGTCAACCTCCTAATGAGCGACTCTATTGACGAATGGGTGGACGTTCTACTTCACGCCAAGCGGCTGGCCGCTCAACTCGCACAAGGGGATATTTCCCGCGAGTACTATAGCAATCAGATGGAGTACGGATTCGCCGAGATGTTGAGGGATATACTAAATATTAGAAGAGAGGATAGGGAGACGAGATGAAAGGGGCCGAATTCAATCAAGACACCATGACTCTGCGCGGAAAAGAGATAGAGGTCACAGTCGGATTCTTACTGCAGGTCGAACTTAAGTTCTATCCGGAAAATCCCCGAATCTACTCCATTATATCGGCAGATGACCGCCAGGCAACGCAGGATCAAATCGAAGAGGCACTGAAGGCCATGGATCATGTGAGACAGCTGGCACAGTCGATAAAGGCCAACGGGGGCCTTACTGATCCTCTCCTTGTGCGTAAGGGGGATTTGGTCGTTTTGGAAGGGAATTCCCGTCTCGCTGCATACAGGATGCTGTTTGTCCAAGACCCTCTTCGATGGGGCAAGGTCAAATGCAAGCTGCTTCCGCATAACATAGCCGAAAAGGACGTATTTGCCCTCCTTGGGGAGTACCATATCATCGGCAAGAAGGACTGGGCACCCTATGAGCAAGCTGGTTATCTCTATCGACGCCACAAGCGACATGGCGTTTCCCCGACCACAATGGGCAGGGAGTTGGGGCTGTCGGGCAAGAAGGTCGAGCAGCTCATCGCCGTGTATGCATTCATGGTCGATCACGAAGAGAATGACGTCAAACGGTGGAGTTACTACGAAGAATATCTAAAATGCAGGGCTATAGGGAGAGCGAGAGAGGCCTACCCGAGAATAGACCAGGTGGTCGTCAAAAAAATCAAGAACCGGGAGATCCCCCGCGCTGTCGATATTAGAGACAAGCTGAAAGCCATCGTGAAATCTAACAGGGCACTTCGGGACTTCATCCATGAGAAAAAGGACTTTGAGCAAGCCTATGAGAGCGCTCAAACTAGAGGTGTTGGTAATGTCTGCTATGGGAAGCTGCTGCGATTCCGGACGTGGCTTGCTGACGCAGAACGAGTTGAGGATATGGATGAGATGGAGGAGCAGATCCAAGCGAAGTGCAAATTCGAACTTAGGAAAATAGAGAAACGATGCAATGGCCTGCTCAAAGGACTGGACCAATAGCCTGCTCAACGATGTGGACAACAAAGAGAACAACTGCAAAAGCTCTGCACTTCAAGAAGCGAATTGGGATTCCACCAGCGAACGCGAGAGACATTTTACACCTTTCCTGATTTCCTCCACTGCCCCACTAGTTAGAAGCCCGAGGAACGCCGTCAAAGAATTATTGGGGCTACTGTGGGTCTTATCGACCGACTCACGGTAACTGTCAAACTGCCAGTGTGCCCTATTTGTGCCCACAATCGTTGTCATACCGCCCATACAGCCATTCATCCAATGATTGTATTCTGCGCCGCCATAATGAACACACCAATCATAGTGTCTCGGAACACTGTGCCCAGGGTGTGCCCTATTTGTGCCCACAAACGCGCACACAAGAAATGAAAAGACCGTAAAACAGCCTATTGCAGAACAGAGCGAAGTCAGGGCATTTCGTAGGTGTGAATCGATGGGCAGGTGGCTAAATGGCTGGAGCGGGAAACGGGATTTGAACCCGCGACCCTCGCCTTGGCAAGGCGATGCTCTACCTCTGAGCTATTCCCGCTCTAGAACTACCCATCAATTTAGGTTCCCCCCAAAGGAGATGTCAAGTCCGATCCGATGAACAGGACTGAGACGTTCGTTTTCAATGTCGTCCGGCCCCCGGGGCACAGCCGCGAACTGCTCCACCCGGACAGCGAGACTCATATATCCAAGATGACCTTCACACTGAAAACACCACTTTCTCTCACGATAGCGAGGTTGTGCATCGTAACCGCCTTAACGTCCGTAACTGGCTTCTGCGCGAGGCGCTTGCAGCCAGCAAAACCTACACGCGCCTCAAGCGTCGGTCTGCCACGCTCCGAGCCGCCACCTGGGGCCGGTTCTCTCGTCAGACGTTCGGGCACGCGGATCGATAACTTTATTGCGGAGGGAACGAGGAGGTCCGTGTCGAAACGCCAGAGGAGCTCGGACAGGAAATCAACAAGGAGCGACTCGATATCAACGGCGGAGAGAGCGAACGTATCGGTCTTATCGGGGCACGGAAGCTGGGGCTCTTGCCCGAATATGATCGCAAACATCCCCTCTGCCGCGTGCGTAAAGAGCGCCTCGAGACTCTCACCGTAGGCAACAAATCCAGCGTCGGCCGTGGTTCCAATGATCTCGAAGCGCTTCACGAGAGCTTGGCCACGAATGAACCGAAATGAAAGAAGACGAGACCTGGCGCCTGACTGCCCGGCGTTCGCTGACGAGGCGCTCTATCGACTACGAGAAGCCGCCGGACATATCTCAAGTCCTTCATCACATTGATCATCTTACGTTAGAACGCTGAACTTGCCTGTATGCCTCGATCACAGCGTCCGGCCTGCCATCGGCCATGAGCCTGCCCTTGGACAAGAGGATCGCGCGGCTACAGAACTCCCTGATTATGTCCATGTTGTGCGAGACGAGCGCTATCGTCTTGCCCTGCCGCTGCATCCCCCTGATCCGATCGAGGCATTTCTTCTGGAAGCGCTCGTCGCCGACCGCAAGGATCTCGTCTATGAGAAAAATGTCCGCCTCTACGTTAATTGCGACGGCAAAACCGAGCCTCACTAGCATTCCGCTGCTATAGCTTTTGATGGGTGCATTTATGAAGTCGCCGAGCTCGGAGAAAGAGATTATCTCATCGAGCCTCCCCCGTGCCTCTCTCCGAGAGAGGCCGAGAATCGAGGCGTTCATAAAGATGTTCTTGCGGCCCGATAGCTCCATCGAGAAGCCCGAGCCCAGCTCGAGTAGCGTCGCAACTCTGCCACTGACCTCGACATGGCCCTCGTCAGCAAGCAGTATCCGGCAGAGAAGCTTCAGCAGAGTGCTCTTGCCCGAGCCGTTCTCGCCGACTATCCCCAGCGTCTCGCCTCGCGACACGGATAAGGCAACGTCTCTCAGCGCCCAAACGTCGCGGTATCTGTCCCGCTTGCCCTTCAACAGGTTGATGATGAGGTACTTTATGTTCTCGCTCTTCTCATAATAGACCCGGTATCTCTTAGACACCGACCGCATCTGAATAACGTCAGAGCTGCTCGGCTCATTACGCAGTCGGCCTTCGTTTGACATCAGACGACCTCAGCGAACCTGGCGCTCGACCTGGCGAAGAGCAGCCAACCAGCTGCGGCCGAGCCGAACGTGTAAATGACAACCAGGGCAATCGTTAGCCCTGTCGGAAGAGCATTTTGGAGCAAGACCGCCCTGTAAGCACACACGAAGACCGACATTGGGTTGTAGCTTATGAGCCAGACCACGACGTTTCCCAAAAGTGGCCACGGAAGCTTGAGAGAGGCGACCTTGCTCATCGGATATACTATCGGCGTCAGCCAAAACCAGACGATTAGCAGAATATCTAGAAGGTGCTTGACGTCTCTGAAATGAACCGTGCTCGCCGAGAAAAGCAGGGCAAGTCCGCCCACGAAGATGGCCTGTGCGAGCACCAGAAGCGGCAATAGGAACGCTAGATGCCCCGGAGCATGTCCAAAGAAAGGCAGAGCTAGCAGCAAGATGACGAGTGTCATCACAAACTCAACAAGGCAGGCAACCATCGCAGACAGCGGGATTATCGCCTTTGGCATATAGACCTTGCGGACGAGGTTTGGGTTGTTAATAACTGAGGGCGCGGCCATCGTTACGGAGTTTGAGAGGAATATCCAGGGCAGAAAACCACACATGAAAAAAACCGGGAAGTTTTTTACGTTCATCCCGATCACATAGCGAAATACAATCGTATAGATCAGAAGCATCATGAGCGGGTTAAGGAGCGACCAGAATATCCCGATCACGGAGCCCTTATACTTGACCTCGAGGTCTCGCATCACGAGGTTGAGCAGGACTTCTCGCCTCGCCCAGAGCTCTTTCAGGTCTCGAAAGGTCGGGAATCTCACGTCATCTGCCTCGTGCATTATTGTTGAGTCCAATGCGTTTCTTATAGGATGTTATGGGCATGGTCGTCAAGTTTTTGGGTTTGTGGCGGGCATCGGTTTCAGGAGGAAGAGGATGAGTGGCGTGAGATATGGCGTTGGTAGGTTGGTTTGGCGGATGTATCAGAGATCATATTAAACTATTTGACAACTCCCGACTAAAGGTCTATTGTCTCTGATGAAAGATGAACATCACAACAAAACATCAAAAACAGGAGATAGTGAAATGGCAATTGTGAGATGGGAGCCACTGAGAGACCTGATGACATTTCAGGAGAGGATGAACCGTCTCTTCGACGAGGCGTTCCAGAGAAAGGGCGAGCTGTCGCCGATGATCAAGGGCGACTGGTCGCCGGCGGTGGACGTTTTAGAGACGAAGGACAACATCGAGCTCAGGGCGGAGCTGCCTGGCCTGACGGCTTCTGATGTTGATATCTCGCTCGCGAATGACGTCTTGACGCTTTCTGGTGAGCGCACGATGTTGAAGGAGACCAAGGAGGAGAACTACCATCGAATCGAGCGGAGCTACGGATGCTTCAGCCGGTCGTTCGCTCTCCCGAGCCGTGTACAGAAGGACAAGATCAAGGCCAAGTTTAGCGATGGCGTTCTGCGCGTGACGCTTCCGAAAGCAGAGGAGGCCAAGCCGAAGCAGATCAAGATCGAGGTCCAGGGGAAGTAATCTCGTAGTCCTAGCGAGCTGACTAATGTTGGGGCCCGGGCAGATGTCCGGGCCTCTTTTTTTGCCCGAGCACGCGCTTGACTGGTTGCAGCCAGATGCCATCTTACTGAAGCTCCATGTTCCACCAGTTCTAAGCCCTCAGCTTACAGCCAAGAAACCAGACTGGTAGTCATTCCCTCTCGCCTGAAGCAACCTGAAGTGTGAAGAACAAGTCCCTTTCAAAGCTGTTATGCGGGCTCGCGGCAAGACATCTTTATAGTTCAATCCGATTGTTGGGCGCTCGCATTGGAGTTGTTATATTAATAGTGGTTTGATATTGTTCGCTCGCAAAAAAGAAACAGGGCCAGGAGTAATTCCCTGGCGATTGGGAGGACAGCTATTGGTTGGAAGAACGATCAGAGTCAAGAAGAAGGTGAGGGGGCAGGATCGGCCGCTCCCGAAAGACCTTCTTACTCATATTATTGATTTCAGCAAGCAGAACAGCAGGTTCATACTCTTTGCCATTGTAGCGGTAGCAGTTGTGATTGCCGGGTCTTTTGCCTACAGATCGTATCGCGAGGGTCGGATCACGGCATCCGCAACGATGGAGTACTTCGCGGCGGACCTTTATCAACAGGCGATGGCAATAGACCTCACGCCAAACAGCGAGGCCCAGCAGGGCGAAGACGAGAAGACATCGCTGGCCGAGCGACTCGACAAGCAGCAGTCATTGCTCAAGAAGTCGGTTGCCCAGTTTGAGGAGTTACAGAAGGCTTACCCTAGAGCCAGGAACATAGAGCGCGTCCTACTGTACATCGGAATCGTTCGCTACCAGCTCGCCGATTACCAGTCGGCACTTCGTGCGTTCCAAAATTGCCTCAAGAGATTCCCGGATGGAGCCTTCAGTGCGCTTTGCCGGGCCAATATAGCTAGAACACAGGAGCAGATGGGGGAGCCCGGTGCGGCGGTGCAAAGCTACGAGCAGCTGTTCAAAACGCAAGGCAACTCTCCCGGAATCCAGCCATACTATTTCAACCTGGCAGAGCTATACGAGAGAATGAACAAGCCCGACTCGGCAAAGACGGTCTATGCAAAAATCGCCTCGCTCTATCCTGGCTCGCAGTGGGAACGTGAGGCCAATGAGGCGCTCAGGCATCTGGAGGGCCCCGGCGCCACGGGTGCCGGCCGCCCACCCAAGATCGGAGCGGATCTCTCGAAGCTTCCGCCGGGGTTTGATGCCAGCAAAGTGCATCGCGTCGTTGTTGGGAAAGACGAGACTGGCAAAAGGACTGTCAAGCTGGAGAAAAACGGCACGAAGAGCCCAAAGCCAACAGGTAAATAGGCAAAGACATGAATCCGCGGATCTTTAGGGAATATGATATTCGTGGGATAGTCGGCGAGGACCTGACTGTGGACGTCGTGGCCGGCATAGGCAAGGCGTTCGGGACTGACATCAAGAGGGCTGGCCTTGCCAATCTGGTGGTTGCAAGGGATGTTAGGCTCTCCTCGCCCAGCTTTGCCAAGGCACTGATTGATGCGATCTTATCTACGGGCTGCAATGTAACGGACATCGGCATGGTCCCGACTCCAGTGTTTTACTTCTCACTCCGACATTTGGATGCTGATGGTGGAATCGTCATCACGGGCAGCCATAACCCACCGCAGTTCAACGGCTTGAAGGTCTGTAAGGGCAAGCATACGATCTTTGGCAGAGAGATTCAGGCCCTTCGTGCGACCGTTGAGCGTGGCGATTTCGCCAGCGGTTTAGGCAAGCTCGACAAAAAGAACGTCGAGGAGGACTACGTCAACTATCTATTTGAGAACTCGATCGATATGGGCAAGATGACCTCGGGCCGAAGGGTGAAGCTGGTCATCGATGCTGGCAACGGGACAGCCAGCCAGCTCGCGCCTCGTCTGCTGAGTAGAATGGGCTGCGAGGTTGTTCCGCTTTACTGCGAGTTCGACGGTAGTTTCCCCAATCACTTCCCGGACCCGACTGTGCCCGAGAACCTCTCCGCCTTGTCGGCGAAAGTCGGGGAGACAGGCGCGATGGCGGGGATTGCGTTCGACGGGGATGCTGACCGGATCGGCGTCATAGACGAGAGGGGACGGCCGATATGGGGCGACATTCTGCTCCTGCTTTATGCAAGACAGGTGCTATCAGAGCATCCAGGCGCCAAGATCATATCGGAGGTCAAGTGCTCTCAAGTGCTTGGGCAAGAGATAGAGCGCATGGGAGGCAAGTCAATAATGTGGAGGACCGGGCACTCGCTGATCGAGCGCAAAGTCCTCGAGGAGAGAGCCTTGCTCGCAGGCGAGATGAGCGGCCACATGTATTTCGCCGATAGATATCTTGGCTACGACGATGCGCTATACGCCGCCTGCCGGCTGGCAGAGATTCTCGCTCAGAGCAAAGAGTCGCTCGCCGAGTCGATCGATGCCCTGCCCAAGACTTACAACACACCTGAAATACGTGTGCCGTGCTCAGACGAGGACAAATTTGACGTCGTCAAAAGCATTGCGCGGGAACTTAAGAAAGGCCACGAGGTTATCGACATAGATGGTGCGAGAGTTCTATTCGATAAAGGTTGGGGGCTTGTTAGAGCCTCGAACACGCAGCCGGTGCTAGTGCTTAGGTTCGAGGCAGAGTCGGAGGAGTCGCTTAAGGGCATAAAGGCGGATTTCAAGCGATTGTTGTCGAAATATCAGTCTGTGGATATTTCCGGGGCCTTTTGAGGCAACAGAGAAATGCTGGACAAGAAGGTATTAGTTTCGTTTGAGAACATGCTAATCGAACACAGGGCTGCTCTGCTTTCGCAGGCCGCAAAAACGTTGAAAGAGTCATGCGGTGATTCGTGCCCCCAAAGTGGTGACTTTGCAGACATAGCGTCCCAAGAATCGAACAGGACATTGAAGCTTAGGCTGCGGGAAAGAGAACAGAAGCTGCTTGCCAAGATCGACAAGGCACTTGCCAAGCTCGATAGAGGCGTTTATGGTATATGCGAACATTGCGGCGGGGACATCAGCCTGGAGCGGCTCCGGGCGCGGCCGGTCGCAACGCTGTGCATCGAGTGCAAGCAGGATCAGGAGTCAGAGGAAGTCTGAAGTCTCTTGTCTGTGTGCCACGTTAGGTCTGCTGGGGCGGTCGCGCTGATTGAATGGAGGTATTAGTTGAGTAGCATTACGTTGAGAAGCCGTTATGGCCGGGCGATAACAGCTCTGGTCGCAGGTCTTGTTCTTACGCTGCCGCTTTTGATCCTCGCTCAGGACGTTATAGAGTATAAGCAAGCCTATGACGCCTACAAGGCAAAGGACTGGGCCGCCGCACAAAAGGCGATCGACGAGGCGGTCAAGAAGGACCCCGACAATCGGAAGTATTTATATCTCAAGGCGCTGATCCTCTTGAAGGAAAAAAGGGATGCAGAGGCCATCAGGGCTCTTGAGAAATGCGTGAGCCTCAAGCCCAACGACTACGAATCTCTGTTCCTTCTCGGAAGGTTGTTTCTAAAGAGAAAGGACTATCAGAAGTCTGTAGAGCGGTTTGAACAAGGACTCGCCTACCGGCCGGGAGATTATCAAGGCAGTTATGGCTTGGCTACGGCATACGTGAAGCTCCGCAACTACGAGAAGGCCGCGAATACTCTGTCAAAGGTTACGGGCAAGGCTCTGAATCGCTTCCAGTTCAATTATCTCTACGGTGTTGTTCTCCGGTCTTTAGGGAAGTATGAGGAGGCAATCAAGTATCTTGAGAAAGCCAGCCTGTTGAAGCCCGAACACGTTCAGACCCAGCTGAGATTGGCCGACTCTTATCAGCGGTTCGGGAAACACGAGAAGGCCGTGGCGATTGTGAAGCCGGTCTTGGCCAAGGAGCCGGGCAACGTGGAGGCACTTAACACGTTGGGCGAGGCGCAGCTTGGAGCGGGTGATTACAAAGCCTCGCTATCAACTGGCAACAAGATGGCTGTCGTTGCGGCAAATGATTACAGGGGTTACATGCTTCGGGCGAAAGCTTGGCAGGGCCTCAATCAGCCGGACAAGGCGGTCCCGGACCTCAAGAAGGTTTTTGAACTGGACAACGGTGGAGCCTGCAACGCTGCGAATCTCTTGGCGAGCATCTACTACCAGCGCAAGGAGTTCCTCGAGGCGGAGGGGTATTATCGCCGTGCTTACGAATGGCAAAAGAGCGTTACTCCGCTTCTGATGCTTGGCCACTGCTATTACAGGGAAGGTAAGTACGACGAATCTCTCGAGACCTACCAGAAGGTCTTGAAGTTGGCTCCCAGCAATCTCGAGGCGCAGCAGGGCGTCAAGTCAAGCAAAGAGCAGATAAGTCGCAAACCCAAACAAGCGAAGAAGTAACACTATCGGTTGCGACACCCCTGAAGGTCAAAGCTAGTTGACCTCGCACCTGGCACGTGCATCTGGGCCGTCTCCGGCGAGCGAATGTGCAGGCGCATCTGTACTTACACCTACGAACGGCGTGCCGCTCAACCAAGACTCTCTGGCTGAGAGGTTCAAGATGAAGTTGAGCGTCGCAGGCTCGGCTGCCACCCGAACCAAATAACTCCCCGACAGACCGACCTTCGTGAGGAGCGGTCTCAAAAGACGATCAGTCGGTGATAGTAAATGGGAATAAGCACGGGTCGCCAATGAATGCCAATTGGCCCGGATTGGTCAGCGCGGCGGCAAAGAGGTAATCACCGGGGCTTTGTGGGACGGTCGTCCGGAGGACCTCGGTCGGCCCGAAATCAAACCCGCTCGGCAGCACGACATTGGAGACCCAGGGGTATGTCCCAATCGCGAGGCCGCTGCTGGTGAGCGAGATTATCGTCCCATTCGGCAGAACGAACGCGACGTAGGCGTCAACCGCGACATCTGGCCCGGGATTCTGCGCCTCGATGAACCCGACAAGCGTCTCGCCCGGGGCGAACTCGCTTTCGTTGAGCGAGCACACGATCTGTGGGTTCTGTTCCAGTGTCAGCGGGTAATGATAGCCCATATCGACAACGCCCGTGTCTGGAACGCTGTCTGTTCTAGTGGTGAGCTTGTCGAGGCCCAGGCTCTCCGCCGTGCCGCTTCCTGTGTCTATGCACGGGCTGTCGGCATCCTGCCCCGCTGCCCGGCAGGATAGATAATAATCGCCGAGCGGGCCAGAGACGAAGAGGGGATTATCCGAGATGTTGCCCTCGCCCCCGCCAAACCAGACCCCGACGCAGGAGTATGTGATGGTGGCACTACCACAGTCCCACAGGTCTCCACCGTTGGGCGCGTCATTCCCCCAGATGATGCAGTCGGTGACCGTCGCGTAACACTGGTGCAGCCCACCGCCGTATTCCGCCGAGTTGCCGGTGATTGTGCAGTTCCTGATCACGCCGCTGCAAAAGTCCAGCCCGCCGCCGCGCGCATACTCCCCGGTCGCCGAGTTGCCGGTGATCGTGCAGTTGCTGATTGAACCGTCGCAGCCCATAAGCCCGCCGCTCGAGTTGCCGGTGATCGTGCAGTTCCTGATCACGCCGCTGCAACAGTCCAGCCCGCCGACTGAGGGTGCCGAGTTGCCGCTGATCGTGCATTCGCTGATCGTTCCGTGGCATTCGGAGAGCCCGCCGCCAATGTCCTGCGCCGCGTTGTCGCTGATCGTGCAGTCGGTGACCGTCGCGTAACACTGGTGCAGCCCACCGCCTACCCACACCGCGGAGTTGCCGGTGATGGTGCAGTTGCTGATCGTCCCGTTGCAGCCGGCCAGCCCACCGCCGTATTCCGCCGAGTTGCCGCTTATCGTGCAGTCGCTGATCGTCCCGCTACACTTGTGAAGCCCGCCGCCGTCGTAACCAGCCGAATTGCCGCTGATCGTGCAGCTGCTGATCGTCCCGTCACAGTCGTAAAGCCCGCCGCCGTAGCCTGCCGAGTTGCCGCTTATCGTGCAGTCGCTGATCGTCCCGCTACACTTGTGAAGCGCGCCGCCGCAGTACTCTGCCGAGTTGCCGCTTATCGTGCAGTTGCTGACTCCAGCGAACGTCCCCGCTCCGTATATTCCACCGCCATATCCGAACGTCCCATTAGCGATCGTGAAGCCGGAGAGCAGGCAAGTCTCATCCTCCGTCCCGGCAAACGTAACTACGCTGCCCTTTTGGGCACCGTCGATTATGGTCAAGGCGACGATCTCCTCGTCCTCCGGGTCGAGCGAACGCAGCGTTATGTTCTTGCCATCGAAGTGGATGTTCTCGTAGTAGGTCCCGGGATGCACGATTATGACGTAGCCATCAAGCGTGACATCAATCGCATCCTGAATCGCCTCAAAGTCGCCCGTCCCATCTTGATTGACATCGTACTCAGCGGCATACGCACCAAAGGCTGATAAAGAAAGAAGCAACCAACACACCCCAAGGCAGCCAAACAACCTGGTCATCTTTCCCTCCCAAAGTCAAAGACCCGTTAGTTTTGCACGTTTCGACTGTCCGAGAATACCTCGCCAATCGTGCTCGTTCAATACTCCTTTCGACACGCAGGAGTTTGCCCATCGCCGCAAAGAGTCAGTTGGAGGTTTTGGAGTGCGGCGGGTCGGCGCATTTATCGCCTACACGTGGCTCGTTTGGCCGTGTCGCTTCTTGTCAGTTGACAGCCGTGAGGCGAGAGGACAAGATTCGGGCTGCTATTCTTTGGTTCTTGCTGAGTTGGAACTTGACGAGGGGAGGACGATGCTGGCGAAGGTGAAGAGCTGCGCTGTGGTCGGGATCGAGGCCAAGATGGTCGAGGTCGAGGTTGACCTCGCACCGGGCACGTGCATCTACTCGGTGGTTGGGCTGCCGGACACAGCCGTCAAGGAGAGCAAAGAACGCGTGATAGCGGCGCTTCGGAACGCGGGCTTCGACCTTCCGGACGGTCGCATCACCGTCAATCTTGCCCCAGCCAGCGTCAAGAAACAGGGGGCAGGCCTCGACCTGCCGATAGCTGTGGGCATCCTCGCCGCGCAGGGCTTCGTTGAGCGGCCTTCTCTTGCTAAGTTTTGCATCATAGGCGAGCTGTCGCTCGATGGCCGCGTGCGTGAGGTCGCCGGTCTGCTACCGATGACCATGGCCGCCCGCGACGTCAACTGCGCCGCCATGATCGTCCCTGATGCAAACGCCAGCGAGGCCGGCGTCGTTGACAGTGTGGACGTCTTCGCCGTGAGCTCGCTCGCGCAGACTATTGATTTCATCAATGGCAACGTCCAGATACCTCGCACGGTAGTTGACATGAAGCAAGCTTTCGAGACCGCCTCACATTACCGGGTCGATTTCGCCGATGTCAAAGGCCAGCTGTACGCCAAACGAGCGCTTGAGGTTGCGGTCGCCGGGGCACACAACGTGGTAATGATCGGCCCACCGGGCGCCGGCAAGACCATGCTTGCCAAGCGACTCCCCACGATCCTACCAGAGATGACGCTTCAGGAGTCGCTTGAGACAACCAAGATACACAGCGTCGCGGGTCAGCTTAGCAAGGGCCAATCGCTCGTCGCGACCCGGCCTTTCAGGTCCCCACATCACACCATCTCAGACGCGGGTTTGATCGGCGGGGGAGCGTATCCTCGCCCGGGTGAGGTCTGCCTCGCCCACAACGGCGTGTTGTTTCTGGATGAGATGCCCGAGTTCCACCGCAACGTGCTCGAGGTCTTGAGGCAGCCGCTGGAGGATGGCTCGGTTACGATCTCACGGGCCGCTCTTTCGGTGAAGTTCCCGACGAGGTTCATGCTGGCGGCAGCGATGAACCCCTGCCCATGCGGCCACCTAACGAACCCCAAGGTGGCCTGCAAGTGCACACCCGTCCAGATTCAGCGGTATCGTTCGCGCATTTCGGGTCCCCTGCTAGATAGAATTGACATCCACCTCGACGTCCCAGTCGTTCCCTATTCCGACCTTGCCAAATGGTCGCCCGGCGAGAAGTCGGAGGCGGTTAGGACACGGATCAACGCCGCACGGAAGGTCCAGCAGGAACGTTTCCGGGATGAGCCTTTCTTCTGCAACGCCCACATGCAATCCAGGGACATCAAACGCTACTGCCGGCTCGATGAGCAGTGCGAGGCGATAATGGAGGCAGCGATCAACAGAATGGGCATGAGCGCTCGCGCTTACGACCGCATCCTGAAGGTCGCCCGGACGATAGCTGACCTCGCTGATGAGCCCAATCTCCTCCCCGAGCACATCTCCGAGGCGGTGCAATACCGCACGCTCGACCGGCAGTTCAGCTGAGCACGTTGTTGAGAGGACTCTCTTCCTAGGGAGGAAGTGACCAGGACTGTCCGAGAGGCTCTGCGCAGAGAACAGAGCCGCTGGGCAGGTCATCCCGGACCAGGTGCTCCAAGACCTTCGTTCGAGGTAGGAAGAACCCGGAATCCAGGTGGACGCCCGACACGAACGGCGTCTCCATCGCCCGTGCGAAGGCCGAATTCATCAAGCTGCTGGACGAGCTCGAGCCCGGCGCGGACCACTCGAATCTCTCGGGCAAGGCCCTCATCGCGGCCATGAAGAAACACCACATCGGCCCCCTCAAGAACAAGCAGCAACTCATAAAACCCCCGGAGAAGGCGGCCGGCGCGGAACTGGCCGAGAAGGGCAAGCAGGACGCTATCGAAATCGCTTAGGAATGGGGGAAGAACAAGTTGCGTATCAGTCGCGCCGTAAAGCGCAGCGGCGTGGCGTCAGCTGAAAACGTCGTTGCCGCTACTGATGTTCTCCCCAAATAATCTGTTAGTACGCGCTCAAATTCCGGTGTCGCATCAACTGCGCCTGTGGTTGCATGTCCAACTTCATGCAGTAGAGTTGCGGCATAGCCAATGAGAGACGAGAGTCTACTACGCTTGATGACTACGGCGGCAATTGATGAATCCCAAACGCCTTCGGTGCCGTCGGTCGTCACTCTCATTGTCTCCGAAATTCGTATTTGCGGAGCGCGATTGAGACTGAGACCGACAAGCGCCAGTAGCTTGGGCGTGATGTCGAAGATGCGGCGCTCTTCTCGCGTCAATTTGGCTCGGTCAACAAACTGGTATTCAAAACTAGCATTGTATTCTTGCACATAGGCTTCTAGTGTTCGAACCTGTGGTCCACCCATTTGGATTTGGGCCTGCAACTTTGATTTTTGCTGTTCGGTAATAACGACGACTTGGTAGCCATCTGACCTCGCATTGTCGAGGATATTAGGTCTTGACTGAATCTCCTGCTCTGTGAAGTACGCCGCCTTCTGCCGTTGGTGCATCAGGTTTAGAGCCATTTGGCTAATTTCAATCCAAGCCATCTCGTCGCTTTGCTCTCCAGTTGCACGCTTTCCAACTTGCTCTACAAGCAAATCTTCAACCGCTTTGCTTTTTGCAGTCTTGAGGATGGCTTTTACCCTATCAGCATAGGTGGTTCTGCCCACATTCGACCTTTCTCGGTTGAGTTTCTTTTTCATGGACTCGGTCAAACTCGTGATGTTGTAAGAGAATAGAAAATTAGGTTCTTCGCTGGCGAATACCCCTAAAATGTATACACGACCAGTATTCCCTTTGCGCCGCAGAATTTGACCGTAGGTAGTTGTTTCCAAGATTTCTTCACCAGCGAATGTCAGAAAGAGTGATTTGGCCTTTGTCATATCTGCGTCGGTCAGACCATGCAAAATGAACTCCGTGCCGCGCATATTGTTAGGCGAGTCATCGTATTCCACATGAAGAGTCACAATGTCACTAAAACCGTGCTTATGCTCTTGCTTGAGGCGAAATGTGCCGAATTGAGAAGGAATAAGAACACAGACATCCCTCCGATGGAAGGTAGCCAGTGCATCTTTGAGTCCGACGCCGAACTTGCCTATGACTCCTGAAAGCTCATTCAGTTTCTCTTGATTCTCGTTCAGGGTAAAGTGTTCGATTCGGAGACCACGCCCAAAATCCCGAATATGCCAATCGCCCTGCCTGTCTTTGGAAATCTCTATCTCGGCAGTTTTGGAGATAACCTGCTCGTCAAGCGCATTGGCAATGACTTCTCGCAAGGCGTGTTCAACTTCCCAATTCTCCAGGACTTCTTCGATGTTGAGGTCAAATGCTCGTATTGCCATATCTTCTCCGAAGATAAAACCGCATCTCAATCTTTACGGGCGGGCACAACGCCTAGGCTAAGTGGCCGGCGGAGCCGGTCCGCTCCAGCCCACTGTTAGCCGGCCTCCGCGAACGACGCGATTAGAAGATCGCACACGAACTCATGCGCCGCGGCGCACACGCTCGGGAAATCAGTAACCTCTGCAGGTACCGTCCCGCTGTGCAGGATCGAGCTTCGCAAGCCATAGCAGAAGGTAAAGAAGCGTCCCGGAGCCAGCTCTAAGTAGATCCTGCCGGGTAGTAGCCGAGTTGCTAACGCCCGGCCCGCCTGTCCTATAGACTCCTGTTTGAGCCACTGGAGGCTTCCCGACATTGCGGCTCGCGTAGCGTCGTCGAGCCCACTCTTGTTTACGATCTCAACCAGTCTCGCCACAAGGTCCTGCGCCGCCGGCGGCCTTGGCTGGGGATCCAGTAGGGCCTCGACTGCGGTCATGCGAGTGATGAATCTCGAACGATCGGAGGGCTCGAAGTAGGAGGCAGATAGGATCTCGCCGGCCAGCTCCTGTTTTGGACTCATGGCCAGGGGAGTTTTAATGGCACCTGCAACCTGCTCGACGAATGCCCGTGCCGCCTTGCCAACGCTGGCCTCGAAATTCAACGCAACGAAGACCAACCCGTCGATGTGCTCGTAGACGTCGATCCCGTGAACCGCGGCACGGACAGGAGCGCCGATCTGCCTTTCCTGCCACTGCAATCCTGCACTGGTGATGAAGGCCCGTGGGGGTCTGCCACCTAAGTCTATCCCCATGCGGTTACGAACCGCCCAGAGGAGCAACGCCCGCTTGGCACGCTCCGCCGCAGTCTGTGCGTCTGCGGCGCTCGGGTATGGCCCGCCGATGAGGGCCGCACGCGAGTGCTTCTTGATCGGGCTGCCTCGGGCTCCGGAACGCAGACGGATCGTCACTTCGCCGCTATCGTTGAGTACAGAAAGCTCCTCGGCATCCTCGTTGATATGGTCCTGACCCGGGAGGCGGAATTCTAGGCGGAAGTCGTACTGTGGCATTTGCTCTCTCTCCGGCTAAACAATGTTTATATGGCTTCTTCATAACACCCTTACGTCGCGAGATCGCGGCATAAGCCCGCACTGCACAGGGTTGCATAAGCCCTGTATTACAGAGCGTTAAGACATGCTTTGCAGTCGCCGCGGGGAGATATATGGTTCTATATAAAGCACCTTCGTTCCCCCTCTACAAATCCCCACGAGGCTCTTGACGCCATTGCCGCTCGATTTCGTGCGTCGGCAATTTACCTTCCTGCGCCAGCTTATACACGGTCGATCTACCCATCTTCAGTTATTCGGCCACTTCAATGACTGTCGGCCATTCCGTTTCCATCAGTCTCTCTTTCCAACACGTTCACTCGTCCATCGAGTAATATCGAGTATAATACCGAAGACGCGGGCGTCTTGCCAAGCCCTGATCTTGAGAAGTTTTCGTAGTCATGTGAGGCAGCGTCCTCCATCAGGTGGGAAGCAGATATTGCTTTGAGCGTGTACGATATGTTGAAGAGCAGCTCCGTGTTGACATCGGGCATGAGCGGTTCATTCCGCACTGCCAGCTTCACGAATTCGAGGCACTTCTATTCTCTGATCCAAAGAAAATCGCTGGGGCGTTCCCCGATGGACCTGATCAGACTTCCAGGCTAGCTCAGATAGCCAATCGATTCGAGAGTCCGGAGGAGATTGATGACAATCCTCAGACCTGCCCAAGTGCTCGTTTAGAGCGCCTATATCCGGGCTACCAGAAACCGCTTTATGGGTCCTTGATAGCCCCCCGAACAGGTCTAGACGTGATGCGCAATAGATGTCCGCACTTCAGACAGTGGCTGGAGACACTTGAGAGATTACGGAAGCGGATAGCCCCATTCTCGACGCCCACTTAGGAAATATTCATAAGGTCATAGGCCTCTGCGTGTCGCTCTATGAAGAAACTCTCGCGGAATGACGATAGCTGACCTCGCTGATGAGCCGAATCTCCTCCCGGAGCACATCTCCGAGGCGGTGCAATACCGCACCCTCGACCGGCAGTTTACTTGAGATCTGTGCTGGCGGCGCCTCGGCGTCAATCTCTGTTAGACTTGGCGCTTAAGCCAAAGCTGCTCCCGGCCATCTTATTGGGGGCTTCTTCAGTTGCGCTTGGTCTGTCTTTGACACGCACTTCATCGATCCTCTGACGGGAAATAGCGCAATAGCTCTCGTTGATCTCGATGCCTATCCATTTTCGGCTGAGTGTCTCGGCAGCTACCGCCGTTGTTCCCGATCCGAGAAATGGATCAAGAACCAGGTCCCCCGGATCGCTGGAAATGATAATCAGCTTGCTGATCAGCTCGATTGGTTTCTGACTAGGGTGGCCACTCTTCTCTTTGGATGCTCCCTTTAGGCTTGGTATGGACAGGATGTTGGTTGCATATCGTCCCTTGGAGAGATGCTCAAGTCGGGCCCTCTTATCCCGATATCTCTTGTCACGAAGGTAGGTCTCGATCTTCTTCGCATCGTAGGGAATCCGGACTCTATCTTTGCGGAATTTGACTTTCTCGCTCTTCCGGAGCACAAGGATCATCTCGTATGCTGGAGTGAGACTGTCTCGTCGCTCATTATACCCAACGACCCGATCCCATATAATAAGGTCGTGGAACGTGAATCTCACGCAAAGCTGTGACATCAGGTGAATGAATCCGTGCTCTCGCTTTCCTAGCTGCCCGAAAACGAAGAACAAACCATCGTCCTTGAGAATGCGCATGCACTGCGAGGCCCAAGTCCCACTCCATTCCAGATACTCAGAGACCTGATGCCATTGAGTATCCCAATCCTCTTCCAGGACGTTGTAATAGGGTGGGTCAGCGATTATGGCCTGCGCATGGCACGTTGGCAGCTCAGGCAAGACCGTAAGAACGTCATCCTGGATAATGGTCCCCGGCGGAATCAAAGACATCTGATCTCGATTCTGTCGCTCAATGTCGTGTAGCGCACACTCGCTCCTGGGCCAAGCTAAATTGCCGAATCCTCAGGCCATAGATGATCTGACTTCCCAGTTTTATTCTCAATCATCGTTGGGGGGGTGTCAAGGAGAGGGGCTGCAATGCCTGGCATGGCTTCGCAGGCCTCGCTGACGAGGCGAAGCTTCTCCCTGAGCACATCTCCGAGGCGGTGTAATATAGGACTCTCGACCGGCAGTTTTTGTAGTTCCCGGCCGGAGATTGAATGTCGTTGGCGCAATGATGGGCCGGTTGTATATTCTGGATCGAGCGCCAAGAACAAGAGCTGTTATAATAGCTTTATGGAGTCGAACTTCCTGACTCGAGGGACTAATGCTTACACACATTGAGATTAGGGGCTACCGCAGCCTGAAGGACGTTCGCCTCGATATGGAGCCGCTCAACGTCCTGATCGGCCCCAACGGCTGCGGCAAGTCCAACTTCATGGATGTCTTTGCCCTGCTCAAGCAGGCTGCACGCGGCGGGCTCAGCGAAGGCATTGAAAGGCGAGGCGGCATCGCGAGCATTCAGCATAGGGGCGGCGAGATTGGGCTGGCGTTCAGGTTGGACTTCGGGAGCCGGGAGTTGGTGGCTCCCAGCATTTTATGCATCTCTTATGCTGTTTCTGTTAAGGCCCGTGGCACCTTTCCAATAGTGCAGGCTGAGGAGATGTGGGTTCCAGGTTGGGAGCCAGAGAATCCTGATGAACCAGAATCTGGAGGGCTCGAGACTATAGAGGAGATGATCATGTCCCGCACCAGCGATAAACCGAACCAAGCGGTGCTCTACATGGGTCCGGACGGATGCCCGGACGTCCCTCCTCCTCAGATCAAAGAACTTGAGAGTGAGTCCGAATTGGCCATTTTTCAGGTCAAAGACCGGGCAGCCTATTGGCGTCAATACGTGATTCTACAGACGTTGGAGAACTGGATGGTCTATCCTCCCATAGATATCGGGGCGCAAACTAAAATCCGGCAGCCAGAGACAATCCGGCCCGGGTTCCGTGTATTTTCAAATTGCTCCAACGCAGTTGCTGTGCTCCATGCGGTGAGTCAAACCAATAAGACCGTCTGGGCAGAGATGCTCGATGTCTTGCGTGTCGCGTACCCCGAGCTCGACGACATCAGATTCCCACCGGAAGGCGGAGACGGAAAAGTTAATCTACGCTGGTTCGAGAAGCCCTTCGAGAATGAGGCCGGTTTTTCTGCGGAGTATCTCTCCGATGGCACAGTGAGAATGCTAGCGCTCGTTGCGATACTGATGACTCCTGACCCGCCGCCTCTGATCTGCATAGATGAGCCTGAGATCGGGCTGCATCCTGAGCTTGTGGAACTGGTTGCAGAGCTCCTGCAATCGGCAGCCACTCGGACCCAGGTCATAGTCGCGACTCACTCGCCGGAGCTCGTATCGAAGCTGAAGCCTAACGAGGTGATTGTGGTCGAGAAGGAGGATGGCGCCACCGTCATGGAGCGCTTGTCCGAGGAAGAGCTCGCCGTCTGGCTCGATAAGTTCCGCCTCGGCGACCTGTGGACATCCGGCCATATCGGGGGTCGCCCTTGAGTGGATCGCGGCTTCGCCGGGCCAGGACGATCGTTATTCTCTGCGAGGGTAAGACCGAGATGATCGCCGTCGAACACTTCGTCAAGCGCTGCTGGAACGCAGAAGACCTGAGATCAATCGCCCTACATCCGATCAATCTCAAGGCCAAACTCGACGACGTATTTGGCAGTGTAGTGAGATTCCGCAAGGATCCGAAAGTCATTGCGATTTTCACTCTGATCGATCTCTATGGCATGAATCGGGTCGTGCGCAAGTCCGACAGCGCACTCGAGGAGAAGGTTGAGGCAGTTCGCGCTTGGCTGAGGGATGGTGTTGATGCAAACCTACGGGGGTTCTTTCACCCTCACGTCTCGGTTCACGAGGTCGAGGCATGGCTGCTTGCGGATGGGAAGTGCATTGATAAGAGCGTCATGCCGGATCCTAATGCCGAGAACAAGAACTTCGAGAATCCTCCTAAAGCTCGCGTGGATAAGGTACTCAAACGCCTGCGGAAGGGAGACGGGTACGGCGAGGTCAGGGACGGGACAAGCATGTTCAAGAAAGCTAGGTTCGACGTCGTCTATCGGAGCTGCTCATACTTCAAAGGCTTCTATGACGATCTGAAGAACGTCGCACAGAAAGAGTTGAATAACCCAAACGAATAGCGCCCCAAACGGCAGGTCTCCTGAAAAAACCTCTGACCCATAATCCAGCCGGAAGAGTCCCAGATTCCCGGCCGCCCTCTATCCTGTCCTGTGCCGGAACGGTTCAGGAAGCAGCGCCTCAATCGGTTTCTTGACGAACTCGCAATCCCTGTTGGCCATGATTACCTGGACATTTGGCGCAAACTCCAGGATCAGCTGCCTGCACTTCCCGCAAGGCGTAACGAAATCGTCGGCAGCGCCCCAGACTGCGATCATCTCAAAGCTCTTTACACCGCTGGAAAGAGCGTTCGTCAGCGCAACCTGCTCGGCACAGACACTCATCGACAGCGAGGCGTTCTCGATGTTGCAGCCGAGAAATAACCTCCCGTCCGAAGATAGGAGCGCCGCGCCAACGCGAAATCCTGAGAAGGGAACGATTGCGTTCTCGGCGGCTTTTCTTGCCCAGGTTACAAGCTCGGCATCCTTCATCCTGACTCCTATACGTGCCAAAACAGTTCGATAACTCCGTCAAATGCGAGCGCCGACGTAGGCGATCGGCAAGTTGGGGAGCGAAATCTATACATTATCACGGCAATATGCAACCTGAATTGTCGCCGCGGAGTGTTACCTGGCCGTGTGGGCACGTGCAGCCCGCGATAGCCAATTGCCGACGCTTGCTAGCGCTCAGCTATGATTGCCTCGTAAACGCTCTGCACCCTCTCGATCGTGGATTCAAGGGTGTATTTCGCCTTCGCAACGGCAAGCGCACGGCCGCAGAGATCAGCCCTGAGACCGGCATCGGAGAGGAGCCGGATGACCTTCCTGGCTAAGTCCTCATGGTCGCCAGGCTCGAACAGAAGTCCTGTCTTCTCATCATCGACGAGCTCCGTGATACCGGGGATGCGCGACGCAACAACAGGACGCCCCGCAGCCATCGCCTCGAGCGCGACCAGGCCAAAAGTCTCCTCGAACGAGGCGACAGCGACTACGCTGCATCGCCGGTAGAGCTCGCGGAGCCTGCTCGTGTAACCAACGAACTGGACGCAGTCGGAGAGGCCGAGCTCATTGGCGAGTTGGACGAGTTTCTCTTTGAATCCCAGGTTCTCGAGCGAAGTCGGACATTCCTCACCGGCCACGACGAACGCCGTATCCGGAAGCTCTTTGCGAACGATTGCGGCAGCTTTCAGGAACAGCTGCTGGCCTTTACCGGGGTGGAGGCGCCCGACCGTGAGGATTGTCTTTGTTCGTCCGGTTGGCTGTTTAGGCGATTGCACAAAGCCCTCGGCCTCGACTCCGTTCGGGATGACAATGATCTTACTGGGGGAAGCCTTGTCCGCTACTAACGCGTCCTTCAGCGCACTGGAGACCGCGATTAACTTCCTCGCCCTCCCATAGCAGAAGCGCCTCGTCAAGAGGTGGAAGATTCTTTTCGGCCGGCTGTGTATCTTGGGATAGGCGTGGATCATCGCGACAGTTGGGACTCCAGTGATTAAGGACGCGATTGTGCAGAACTTGAGCGCCCAGAGCGAGTTGGCGTGCACGACGTCGATTTTCTCACGCCTGATGAGCTGGACGAGCTCTTTGATCGCATTGAACACCGGCAGGACGAAACGGCACGTTCTCTTTAGGCCATCGAGGTCTATCAGATGCGTCTGAACAGCATTATTCTTGAGCTCTTGGTAGAGTATGCCCTTGTGAGGCACGACGACTATGGGGCAGAAGCGGTTGGTGTCAATGTGCGAGGCGATCTGAAGAGCAACGCGCTCAGCACCACCAATATGGGGGAAATCAAGGACTATCAGGAGATTCTTGGATTGTGGTTTCAACTTGGCTGGGAGGAATCTTGGTAACACTATCGGGGACCTGGATGGAAAAGGCACCACCAGCAATGGGTATATTAGCTCTCACTGAACCGATAACTATCTTGATTATGAAGCCGTCAATCTTAGACCTGATATTGAGCTCGAACGGACAATAGGTCTGTTCGACCCGGCGGTAGTCAGCGAACTGGACCTCAAGCAGCATCTGACCAGTTTGTGAGAAAACCTCCTGCCGGACAGGTAGGAGCGTCTCGAAATCAAGCAGCGTTCGCTGCCATGACTGGCCGTGGGAGGCGTCGCTGTAAAGCCAGATACCGTCTGATGTCGCCTCCCAGAAGACGTCCTTAGACGGCAGTTTCTGAACAAAAAGATCGGCCAGGTCTGCCTCCAGGACCTCGCTGATGCCATGCTTCTGAGCAATAGTGAGCTCTTTGAACCGAGACCTTGTGCCCCGAATGAGTTCGTTGCGCGTTGGCAGATACAGCTGTACCTTGCGGGATTTCGTCAAGAGATCGAACGCCGGAACCGTGCCGCCGGCATAGCCCTTCATCCTCAACTTGTCTGGGACGTCGCAGACAGCCTCGCAGCGAAAGCACTTCGAGAATAGGACTCGCTCATTCGTACGCGAGATGGACATAGTCAGGCTCATAGCGAACGTTTTGATCGAGTTGCGGCTCTGATTGAAGTGCTCAAGTCTATCCTCAAGCTCCTCTGTAGAAAAAGAAGGCTGGGAACGTTCGTCCTGGCCGCGCTGCACAACCACGGGCTTGACACACCCCATCAAAACCAGAAGAGCAACCCCAATGGCACACCACACTGATGTTTTGAACATGTGCCCTGCAAGCTCCCGAAACCTAGACATTAGACACAAGGTATTCCCTCGCCTGTGCCATCGCTACCGCGCGGTGGCTGATCCTGTTCTTGACGTCCGCACTCAATTCGCCAAAGGTTCTATCATATCTGTCCGGAATGAACAACGGATCGTAGCCAAAGCCATGCTCGCCTGCCGCCTCGAAAGCAATCCTGCCCTCGCACTCGCCTCGGAAGATGTGAACCTCGCCATTTGCCTCGGCAATCGCAACGACAGAGACAAATCGTGCGGTTCGCTTATCTCTCGGGACGCCGCTCAGCTTCTGAAGCAGTGCCTCGTTTCTCTCATCCGGCGATGCGCTGGCGGAGACGAAGCGTGCGGACAACGGCCCAGGAGCACCTCCCAAACAGTCAACCTCAAGGCCAGAATCCTCGCCGAGCGAGAGATTGCCAGAGGCCTCCGCCGCACGGCGCGCCTTCGCGACGGCGTTCGCCTCGTAATCGCTCCGGCCCTCTGTGCCTTCAAGGATAGCTCCTGCATTGGGCAATATCGTCACGCGGACAGGGGCGCCATTCAAGAAACCAGCCAGCTCTTTAACTTTGCCCTCGTTCGATGACGCCACTACGATAAGAACATCTTCCTTCACCCTAGTCTCCTTGCCTCCAAAACGTCCGTCCTATCACAGAATCTATTCGGTCACGACGTAGTTTTCAAATCACTGACGTAGCTGCCCGAAAGAGCCCTGTTTCTGCTGCCATGCGATCGGGGCTGAATCAGAAGTCAGCTGCGGCAGACTCACCCCATCTTTCGTTTGACAGCTCAAGAGTCTTGTGTCAGGTTCTTGGCCTGTTTCTACATTAGAGGAGATATGAGATGACACAAACAAAAAAGACTGCTCTAAATGCTGTTGTCAAGGAGCTCGGCGGCAGAATGGTGGAGTTCGCCGGATGGGAGATGCCGGTACAATTCTCCGGCATAATCGATGAGCACAACACTGTTCGGACCGCGGCTGGCCTTTTCGACGTCAGCCACATGGGAGAGATTGAGTTCAGGGGCGACGATGCGCTCAGGGCGCTGCAGAAGCTCGTCTGCAACGACGTTAGCAAGATGTCAATTGGTCAGGCCATGTACACGGGGATGCTCTACCCCAACGGCACATTCGTTGACGATCTTCTAGTTCACAAGATCGCCGATGACTATTACATGCTTTGCGTCAACGCAGGCAATTCCGACAAGGACTTCGCATGGGTCAAAGAGAACACGTTCGGGAACGTAGATGTCACGAATGCAAGCCTGAAGACGGCGCAGATCGCGCTTCAGGGACCCAAGGCGAGTCGCATACTACAGAAGATAACGCCGGTTGACTTGAGTCAGATTCGCTATTACTGGTTCACTCACGGGAGCGTTGCTGGCGTTGAGAACCTCCTTATCGCCGCTACTGGCTACACGGGAGAGCGAGGGTTCGAGATTTACGTTCCGAATGAGCGTGCTGAGCATATTTTTCGCGAGATGATGAAGGCCGGCGAGGAGTTCGGCATCAAGCCCACCGGCCTGGGTGCCCGCGACACGCTCCGGCTCGAGGCCGGCATGATGCTCTACGGTAACGATATCGACGACACGACGACGCCTCTCGAGGCGAATCTCAGCTGGATCGTCAAGATGGATGCGGGCGACTTCATCGGGCGAGAGGCGCTGCAAAAACAGATTGAGAACGGTATCAAGCGCCGGCTGGTTGGTTTCGAGATGCTTGTGGCCGGCATCCCGAGGCACGGGTATGAGATTCACAGCGACGGGGCGAAGGTTGGCTATGTAACGAGTGGGACAATGGCGCCTTTCCTGAAGAAACCGATCGGCCTGGGTTACGTGCCGGTTGAGTTGACGGAGCTCGAAACAGAGCTGGATATTATGATACGGGGTCGTGCAGTTAGGGCGAAAGTAGTAGCGACGCCGTTCTACAAACGGCCCAGGAAGAAAAAGAGGATAACTTAAGTCTGTATCCGAGTGATTAGCTAGAAAGGAGTTAGATGTAATGATTCCGGAGCATCTGAAATACGTTGCGACGCATGAGTGGCTTGATCCCAAGACGGGGAAAACGGGGATTACGGATCCAGCCCAGGAGCAGCTTGGCGACATGGTCTTCGTCGAGTTTCCCGAGGTTGGCAGCGAGTTTGCCCAGGGCGAGAGATTCGGCTCGGTCGAGTCAGTGAAGTCAGTGAGCGACTGTTATTTGCCCGTCTCCGGCAAGGTGCTCGCTATTAACGAGGACTTGTTGGAGGCTCCTGAGGTCATCAATCAAGACCCTTACGAGAAGGGCTGGCTGATTAGGATCGAGATCAAGAATCCGGCCGAGATCGACGAGCTGATGAGCGCCGCAGTTTACGACAAGTTCGTCAAAGAGGAGGCTGGCGAGCATTGAGGCGGTACATTCCCAATACGGACGCTGATCGCGAGGCGATGCTTCGCGAGATTGGCGTCAATGACGTGGGGGAGTTGTTTGCCGACATTCCAGCCGAGGTGCGGCTACGTCGGCGACTCAAGCTGCCCGAGTCGCTCTCAGAGCCAGAGCTCATGTCGTTGATGAGAGAGTTCTCGGCCAGATGCGCTAGCGCAGAGCAATATACCTATTTTCTCGGGGCGGGCTGCTACAACCACTACATTCCCAGTATCATCGACCACGTCCTAACACGCTCGGAGTTCTATACGGCTTACACACCGTATCAGCCCGAGCTCAGCCAGGGCACGCTACAGGCCATGTTTGAGTTTCAGACGCTAGTCTGCCAGCTGACCGGAATGGAGGTCGCCAACTCCTCCATGTATGACTGCGGGACGGCGCTCGCCGAGGCGGCAATAATGGCCACCCGCGTTCGAGCGAAACGTGGGTCTGTTGCTGTTGCAAGTAGCGTTCATCCCGAGTATCGAGCCGTGCTGAGGGGCTACCTTGGGCGGCTTGGTCTCAAGGTGCAGGAGTTTGGCTTCAGCGAGTCTGGGAGGGTGGTCGATACTGCCTCTTTTGAGAACTCGCTTAACGACGACGTGGCGGCGGTCATCGTGCAGTCGCCCAACTTCTTCGGGGTGATAGAGGACCTTGCGGCGCTGGCGGATGCGACGAGGGGCGTCGGGGCACTTTTGGTCGTGGCAGTTGCAGACCCCATTTCGCTCGGTATTCTGAAGTCGCCCGGCGAGCTCGGCGCCGATATTGTGGTGGGCCAAGGCCAGGGCCTCGGCATCCCGATGTCGTTCGGCGGGCCGCACCTGGGGCTGTTCGCTTGCCGCGAGAAATACGTTAGGCAGATGCCCGGTAGGCTCGCTGGCCGCACGGTTACCCACGATGGGCGGCCAGGTTTCGTCATGACGCTTGCCACGCGCGAGCAACACATCAGGCGCGCCCGCGCAACGTCCAACATCTGCACTAACCACCAACTAATGGCGCTTGCGGCCGCCGTGTATATGACGACGATGGGAAAGGCCGGGATGCGCAAGGTGGCCGAACTCAACCTTCTCAAGACGGATTACGCCAAGAATCGACTCTCGGACATGGGAGCTCAACTCGTGTTCTCAGGACCCGTCTTCAACGAGTTCGTTGTGAAGACCGCACGGCCAGTGAATGTTGTCAACGAGGCGCTTCGCAAACACGGGATCATCGGCGGGCTCTTGCTGAATCGTTTCTACTCGCAGTTTGACGACCGAACGATGCTCGCATGTTGCACCGAAAGCGTGTCCAAAGATGCGATTGACACGTTTTGCGAGGAGGTGACGCGGCGATGACAGTAAGGAGATTCATGGAAGGCTTGGTGCAGGAAGAGGGCCTCATCTTCGAGCGTAGCCGTGAGGGCAAGCGGGCTTTCTCGCTGCCCGAGCCGGATGTCCCCGTGCGGGGTCTTGCCGAGATTGTCCCGGGCAACCTACTGAGGGATGAGCTCAAGGGTTTCCCGGAGGTGTCCGAGGTCGATGTGGTGCGGCACTTCACGAGGCTTTCCACGTGGAACTACGGTGTCGATACGGGTTATTACCCGCTGGGCTCATGCACGATGAAATACAATCCTAAGGTGAACGAGGACATATCTCGCCTGCCGGGGTTCGCCCAATCGCACCCGTATCAGGGCGATGAGCTGTCTCAGGGAGCCCTGAGGCTGATGCTCGAGCTGGCCGAGTTTCTCGCCGAGATCGGCGGAATGGCCAAGGTGAGTCTTGCGCCCGCTGCTGGCGCGCACGGGGAGCTTACTGGGACGGCGATCATTCGGGCGTTCCACACTAGGAGCGGCAACCCTCGTTCCAAGATCATCGTGCCCGACTCGGCACACGGCACGAACCCCGCGTCAACCTCCAGATGTGGCTACGAGTCGATCGAGATCAGATCGAACGAGCACGGCTGCGCTGACCCACACGCGGTCGCCGCCGTCATGACCAATGACGTGGCGGGGATAATGATCACCAACCCTAACACGCTCGGGATATTTGAGGAGAACATCTGCGAGATCGCTGAGATAGTCCACTCAAAGGGCGGACTCGTATATTGCGACGGCGCCAACCTCAACGCAGTCATGGGCATCGCCCGGTTCGGCGAGATGGGCGTCGATGTGATGCACTTCAACCTGCACAAGACGTTCTCGACCCCACACGGAGGCGGCGGCCCCGGAGGAGGGCCAGTCGGGGTCGTCGAGAAGCTCGCCCCTTTCCTACCCCTCCCCACCATCGAGAAGGGCCCGCACGGGTTCTACCTCAACTACGATTCGGCAGACTCGATCGGGCGAATAATCAGCTTCTACGGCAACTTCGGGGTCATGGTCAAGGCCTACTGCTGGATACGCTCGCTGGGGCCGGACGGGATCAAGGCTGCGACGGAGAACGCCGTCATAAACGCTAACTACATCCGACAACGCCTCAAGAAGCACTACCACCTCCCTTATGACCGTCTGTGCAAGCACGAGTGCGTCTTCTCCGACGCCAGCCAGCTCCCGGACGGCGTCAACACCATGGACATCGCAAAGCGACTCATGGACTACGGGATGCACCCACCCACTAACTACTTCCCGCTGATAGTCAACCACGCCATTATGGTCGAGCCAACCGAGTCGGAGGATAAGGCCTCGATCGATCAATACATCGACGCAATGATCGCCATCGCGAAGGAGGCACAGACCGACCCCGAAGTTGTAAAGTCCGCGCCGCACAAGACCAAACTCTCGCGCCTCGACGAGGTTCGAGCTGCCCGACGACCGGTGCTGCGCTGGAGACCGAAAGACTAATTGCGATTTGATGGGGGGATGCCGTTGCATATCGCGCCACATTCCCTCTGCAATTTTCAGTGCCCGCTGGCGCTAAAGACCGCCACGGCCTTCGGCATCTTTATCGTTTGACCCATAACGCGGCCAAACTTCGCCTGAATCTGCTTGAAGTCCATTCTCAGAAAATCCAGCAGCTCATCCTCGCCAAACCTCTTGAGATATGCATCTACCTCGCGCTTTAGCCTCGCATCGTATTGCTTCTGTGACTTGCCATGGGCGAAATACTTGCCTGAAAACCTCCTGATGTCGCCGTCGAAGTCTGGGCTGATGTGGTAGAGCTCGTGAAAGACCGTCAGCAACTTCGTCTCGAGCAGGAGGTTCTGGAACCTCGGGTAGTAGAAATACATCACGTATAGGATTCTCCGGGAGCCGATCTGAATAGTTGGGTATGCGAACTTGCGGCCGCGATGTTCTATCTCTTTGTTGCCGCCCCGGAAGGTGGTGGGGTGTATTTTGGCATACACACCTTGCAGGGACTGCTTCCTGGACCTCGCATAGCAGACGAGCAGACCGTTAGGGTCGATGTGGGAGAAGATTGAGACGTTCTGGCAGATGTGTGCCGTGATCTCAAAAAGACAATCCGTGACGTTGATCACTCGGCATTCATCTCCCGAGCAAGCGACGAAGCCGCGTTCCGGCCAAACAGAATCGAATTGCTGACGTTTCTCGTGATCGGGTATATCTGCGCGGTGTTGTAGATGTAGAACCGCGGATAGGGCGAATTGTGCTCGGGAACGAGCTTGGAGTAATTGAGCGTATAATAAGGATCGGCGAACGGGTGTCTGAAGACGAAGAACTGCTCAACCCAATCCATCCGCAGCTCAGGGAATATCCTTGAGAGCGCCTGGACGTAAACCTCCAGCAGCTCCTCGTCTGAATGCTTGTTCAGGCGATGGTCGGCGGTAAGGTAGTTCGGTAGATATACTATCGTCTTGCCGCCGAACTCCGAGGCGCAGCGAAGGCGCGAGTATTCAATGACCCCCGGGAAGGGCATTGAGCCGTCGCCGATGTTAAGCCAGAAAAACCTCGACAGGCTGCGCTTGAGGACAAGCACCATGTTCAGGACAGTCTGGTATTTGATCGACGAAAGCCTTGTCCTGTAGCCGTCAGAAAAGAATGTGGCGGCATCGAGGAGCGCGGGCAGCGGCAGGGTTGAGATGACCGCCTTGTATGTCCGTTCACCCTGTGCCGATTCCACCAGATACTGACCCTCCTTTGTCCTCGAGATGCGCTTGACGGGGCAGGCGGTCAGAATCTCTCCGCCCAGGTCGTCTATCCTCCTGATATATTGGTCAATCAGAACCGCAAGGCTGCCCCTCACGTATCCGAAATGCTCCAGCGCGCTGCCCCTTCGCTTTGAGTCCGAGCGCCTCTTGGTTCTTGCCCAGAGCCACGAAAGCGGGATATGGTCCTCGAACACATCGAACTTGCTTTTCATAAGGTGCGACCATGCCACCTCGTAGCCTCGCACGCCCGCCCATTTCTTGAGCCATCTCGACGCAGGGACGCTCTCCAGCGCCCTCCAATCCCTCTTGAACATCAGCCAGACCATCGCAGCGCCCAGCCGCAGCCGGGACACGATGTCCAGCGCGCTGAAGCGCAGAAGATCTGCCGGCGTCGTGAAGTCAAACAGACGATTGTGAACGAACATCCCCATTCGGCAATCGGCCCACTGAACTGAATCGTCTAGCCCAAACTCGGCCATCTCCTTCAAGATGACCTTGTCGCCGTGGCAGATGAAATGGTGATATTTCTCGAGCTTCGTCCCGCAGACGTCGAATGTCCCAGCAAGCCCTCCCAACTCCTTGTCCGCCTCATAAACGACGACGTGGCCGAGGCGCTGTCGCAAGCAATAGAACGCCGCGGACAGACCTAGTATTCCTCCGCCGAGAACCGCTACGCTCGGCCCTGTAACCTTTTCCTCTGACATGAATGGCCCTCGAGTCGCTAGCTCAACCCTGAATCAACATCTCTCTTATCTGCCACTTGAGGGGCTTCCCAAGGGGCGAGAGTGGAATCTCATCCCAGAAATCAACCCGCCTGGGCACCTTGTGAGCCGAGAGGCCCCTGCGACAGTGCTCGGTAACCGTTGCCTCGTCAAGAGACGCTCCTTTTGCACGTTGGACGATGGCGACCGGCCGCTTGCCCAGGTGCGAGTCCGAAACACCCACAACCGCGACCTCCAGCACACCAGGGATATCCCTTATCAGGTCCTCAATCTCGTGCGGATAGACGTTAGCGCCCTGGACAAGAATCATGTCGTCTTTTCGGTCCTCTATGTAGATATATCCGTCGCTGTCCATCCTCGCCATATCACCCGATCGAAGCCAGCCATCGGCGATTCTCTCCTCGGTGGCAACCTCATCCCCGAAATAGCCGGACATAACGTTCGGGCCTTTGACCAGAAGCTCGCCGACCTCGCCCCTAGCAAGCTCCTCGCCGCTTTCGCCAACAACCTTTACCGAAACGCCTGGCACAGGAACACCGATAGAGCCGTTCTTGCGAATCCCATCATGCGGATTGAGCGAGACAACCGGCGCGGCCTCCGTCAGGCCGTAGCCCTCGAGCAACGGGGCCCTGTATTTTCTTGAAAACATCTCAATCGTCCGAATCGAAAGAGGCGCTGCGCCTGATGCAAAGAAGCGGACGGTATCGAAGCAGGATGCAGTGCCCTGGTCTGCCAGGGCCATTATTCCGAACAGCGCGGGGATGCCAACGAAAACCGTAACCCCAAAGCGCTTGACCGCGTCGGCTACGAGCTCTTTTTTTGGGCCGGGCAAAACGACGCAGGTTGAGCCAAGAAGCAGCGGCAACATCGTGCACACGGTAAACCCGAACGAATGATACATCGGAATGAGGGTGATGAACACATCGTCCTGAGAAACCGGCAGCGCAGCAGAGCAGCTTATCGCGTTCGATACGATGTTGCGGTGCGACAGGACAACACCTTTGGGACTGCCCGTGGTGCCGGACGTGTAAAGTATTACTGCCGGATCGCCCGACAAGACCTCGGTATGTGCCGATGGCGAGAGCGCCTCGTTTTTAGGGGCGGAATAGCGGATGTCCCCGCCCGCATCCCATGCAACGGTTATCAACGTGGGCTTTGAACCCGCCTGCGCAACGCCTGCCTCGACCGTGTCCGGTAATCCGTCAAAGACGATCCCGAAAGATGCCCGTGAATGCTGAAGCAGACTGGCGATCTCCGCCGGCGTGAAGCTTGTCGAGAATGGGACAGCGACCGCACCCAGCTTGAATGCGGCCAGATATGACACAAAAAAGGCCGCTGAATTGGGCAGGGACAGAAACACTCGGTCGCCTCTTGTGACTCCAACTCCCGAGAGCACCTTTGCGAGGCGGTTCACTTCGGAGTTGAGCTCGCCGTAGGTCAAGGTTGCGGAGGAGTAGTGCAGAGCTGGTTTCCCAGAAAAGCGCTCGGCAGAGGCCCGGAACAGCCCGTATAGGTTCTCACCGCCGCTGGCGCTGATATTTTTCTCCATAGGGCAACAAGATAGCCAGGTTCGGCAGCAGAATCAAGCCGAGCAGCTAGCCAGAAAAATCAGATTGGAGGCAGGAGAGTTCATAAGATGAGCATGTTTAGCGGCTGTCGCCGTCCGTGAGGTGAGGCAGTTTATGGGGGACAGCCATCGCGTGTCCCCCATGCCCCCTCCGCGACCGGAGAGCCTCCGCTCCCATAGACTGGGCCGAGGGTGGCGTGGCCACACCATTACCCTGGGCCGAGGCGCCGCATACGCGTCGTTTCGGCTGCTGAGCTGAGCTGGGAATGTGCGAGGGACCCCTGCACCAACCATCCAAACAGCTGCCCGAGTGCCGTGGCCACCCGCATCTTCGTGCTCCTTCGTGGCCCTTCGTGGACAGAACTACCATCAATCATCTCTCACCTCGAAGGGGGATGAGGCGGTGCGATAGAGGTTTGAGATTGAGGAGGGGGCGGTGAGGCCGACGTGGAACGTGTATGCGCCGGCTGGGGCCTGCTCGGGGAGGGTGGTGTTCAGGAGGACGAGGTCGTCGATAGCGCCGTATGCGGGAAGGGGGACGTTCGCGAAGTAGGGCACGGGGTATGCGAAGAGCGCCAGGCCCGTGGG